>DATIGQ010000167.1 GCA_035454605.1 Terriglobales bacterium | reverse complement strand
TGCCTATCGCCAGATTCAGGCGGGCGTGCTGCCCATGTTCCTGGTGGGCGGCGCCGACGCCCCGCTGGCCTACGGCATCATGAAGGGCTTCACCCTGATGAAGATCCTCACGACTTCGTGGAATCACCAGCCGCAGCGCGGCTCGCGCCCGTTCTCCGCCGACCGCGACGGTTTCGTGCTGGCCGAAGGCGCCTGGATGTTCGTGCTCGAGGATCTGGAACACGCTCGTGCCCGCGGCGCCCGCATCCACGCGGAGGTGGCCGGCTACGGCTCCACCTGCGAGGCTTTTCACCGCGTGCGCCTGGAAGAATGCGGCGAAGAGCCGGCACGCGCCATGCAGATTGCCATGACGGAAGCCGGCATCGGACCGGAGGAAGTCCAGTACGTCAACCTGCACGGCACTTCCACCGAGCTCAACGACCGCATCGAGACTCGCGCGCTCAAGCTGGCGTTGAACTGCAACGCCCACCAGACGCCGATGTCGGCGCTGAAATCGCAGATCGGCCACCCGCAGGGCGCCTGTGGCGCTGCCGGCGTCGCCGCCACGCTCGTGGCCATGCGCCACAACCAGCTTCCGCCAACCATCAACCTCGACGTACCCGATCCCGAATGCGACCTCGACTACGTCCCCGACCCCGGCCGCAAAGCGGCCATCGAACACGCGCTGTGCAACTGCATTGCCTTCGGCTCGAAGAACTCGGCGCTGGTGCTGCGGCGTGTTTCTTAGGGCCTCCATTCATTTCGCATCTACCCCTCGACCGCGCTACTCTAATTGCTTGTAGCAGCCGCCCTCCATGCACGAAGAAGAAGTCCTCGGCAAAGCCTATGACAGCCGCCTGATGCGGCGGCTGATCACCTACCTGCGCCCCTACAAGTGGCAGGTGGCGGTGGCGCTGGTGGCCATCGTGTTCAAGGCCGGCTTTGACGTCATCGGACCCTACCTGACCAAGGTCGCCGTGGACAAGTACCTGGTGCCGGGGAGCGCCACCGGCTCGCTGCTTGACCCGTGGCTGAGCCCGGAGCCGCTCGTCGGCGTAGCGCAGCTCGCCGCGCTGTATCTGGGCGCGCTGGCTGCGGGCTTCCTGTTCGAGTTCGGCCAAATCTATCTCATGCAGTGGGCGGGGCAGAAGGTGATGTTCGACCTGCGCAGCCAGATCTTCCGCCACCTGCAGCAGATGCACGTCGGCTTCTTCGACAAGAACCCGGTCGGCCGCCTGGTCACCCGCGTCACTACCGACGTGGATGCGCTCAACGAGATGTTCACCGCCGGCGTGGTCTCCATCTTCGAAGACATCTTCGTGCTCGCCGGCATCGTCATCATCATGCTGCTCATGGATTGGCGACTGGCGCTCATCACTTTTGCCGTGCTGCCCTTCATCTTCTGGGCCACCATGATCTTCCGCACCAAGGTGCGCGACTCCTACCGCCGCATTCGCGTGGCCATCGCGCGCATCAACGCCTACCTGCAGGAGCACGTCTCCGGCATCGTGGTGCTGCAGCTCTTCAACCGCGAGCAGAAGTCCTACAAGAAGTTTGAAGAGGTCAACGCCGCGCACATGCTGGCCTTCAAGGACGCCATCATGGCGCACGCCGTCTACTACCCCGTGGTCGAGATCCTCTCCGCCACCGCCATCGCTTCGGTCATCTGGTTCGGCGGCGGCGCCGTCATCCAGGGCGCAGTCTCCCTGGGCGTGCTGGTGGCCTTCATGCAGTACGCCCAGCGCTTCTTCCGGCCCATCCAGGACCTGAGCGAGAAGTACAACATCCTGCAGTCGGCCATGGCGTCGAGTGAGCGCGTCTTCAAGCTGCTCGATACCAAGGTCGAAGTTGTTTCACCGGCTGCCCCCAAGCGACCCGAGGGCCCGGGCCGCATCGAGTTCGATCACGTCTGGTTCGCTTATCGCTCGGCTCCCGCAAGCGACGGCCAACGCACGGGCGGCGATGGCGCCACGCGGCCCACCGAGCCCGACTGGGTGCTCAAGGACGTCAGCTTCACCATCGAGCCCGGGACGACCGCGGCCTTCGTCGGCCACACCGGCGCCGGCAAGACCACCATCATCTCGCTGCTGCTGCGTTTCTACGACGTGCAGCAGGGCGCCATCCGCATCGACGGCGTTGACCTCCGCGAAATGGACCTCGCCGACCTGCGCCGCCGTTTCGGCGTCGTGCTGCAAGATCCGTTCCTGTTCAGCGGCACGGTGCAGGACAACATCCGTCTCGGCACCTCCGGGATCGAGGAAGAAGACGTGGAGCGCGCCGCCGAAGAGGTCAACATCGCCGACTTCATCCGCACCCTTCCCGGCGGTTTCCAGGAGCCGGTGCTGGAGCGCGGTTCCACGCTGTCCACCGGGCAGAAGCAGCTTATTTCTTTCGCCCGCGCCCTGGCTCACAATCCCCGGATCCTGGTGCTCGACGAAGCCACCTCCAGCGTGGATACGGACACCGAACTGCGCGTCCGCGAAGCCCTGGCGCGCATGGTCGAAGGGCGGACGTCGCTCATCATCGCCCATCGCCTCTCGACCATCCAGCGGGCCGACGTCATCCTGGTGATGCACAAGGGCAAGCTGCGCGAGATGGGATCGCACCAGCAACTGCTGGCCCAGCGCGGCATATACTGGAAGCTGTATCAGCTCCAGTACAAGGACCAGGAAGCCGCCGTCAGCGCCGACGACTGAGCCTGTGACACGCTGCCTCATCGCAATCCTGATTTTCCTGCTGCTCCCTGCCGCCGCGCAGGACGCGCCCACTCCCAAACCTGTCAAGGAATACAACGAAGACGAACCGGCTCAGGCTCAGAAACCCGTCAAGGAATACTCGGAGTCGGAAGCAGAAGTTCCCCAACCCACTCCTGCGCCTGCCCCTGCGACCCCTGTACCTTCTGCTCTGACCGCCAAAGAGCAGGAGCTGCGCGCCATCGCCGAGCGTTTTGCCCCGGTCATCTATCACCGCCTGGCCGGCACCGAAGAAGACTATCGCTTCGACTATCCCACGAACTTCGATTTCGACGGCGACTGGGTGGGCAATAACAACTGGACCAACGCCGCCGATCCCCGCTACAAACTCTGGTCGTTCGTCTACTACTCGGTGATCGAGGGCGAGGACCACTATTACCTGCACTATGCCGTCTACCACCCGCGCGACTGGTCTGTCGTGCAGTCCACCTACACCACCATTCTCGACAAGGTGCAGGAAAAGTACGGCGACATCCTCGGGAACACAACGCGCAAGGATATCGAGTTCAACCACGAAAACGACCTCGAAGGCGCGCTGGTCATCGTGGCCAAGCATGCCGAGGGCGGGCCGGCTGTCATCGCCATGGAGACGGTAGCGCACAATCACCTGCTGCGCTGGGTGACGCCCGGCGCCTCGTACCTGCGCATCACCAGCGGCTTGCCCCGCCAGCGCCTGCGCCTGGAGGACGGCCGCCCTGTGCTTTACATCGAGTCGCAAAAGCATGGCATTCACGGATGGCAGGGCGAAGAGGCGACCGAAGATCAACCCATTCTGACGCTGCGCTACGGCAAGCCGGTAGAGTTCTCCCAAGTGAAGGACTTCGAGGCCACGTACGAACTGGTCTCCCTGCAGAAGACCTGGTGGAAACATGGCCGCGAAGCGCGCCAGCCCAACCAGACCTTCGGCACCGTGGTGGACTTCGGCGACCGCTTCTGCGCCGTGGCCGGAGCGCGCCGGCCCGATTGTGAACTGGGCACCGTGGGCGGCGCCATCCGCGGCGACTACGCGCGTCCTAACGCCGCCTCCGCGCCCTGGAACTGGATCGACCTCGACGACGAAAGTCTCCCGCCCGGCGCGTGGTTCTTCGATCCGGCCTCCATCCTGCGCCGACACTTCGGCCAGTTCGACAGCGAGGAGCGCTACCTGTACAACCCTTACCTCGGCATCACGGCCGACGCGGCCGAGCCTGCCCAGGCCACGGCCCGCTGATGCGCTTCCTGATCTCTGCGGGAGAAGCCTCGGGCGAACTCTATGGCGCGCAACTGATTGCCGCCCTCAAGAGGCGCGTTCCCGCAAGCGAGTTCTTCGGCGTGGGCGGCGAGCAGATGCGTGCCGCCGGCTGCGAAACCATCGTGGATTCCAGCCGGCTCTCAGTGGTCGGGATCACGGAGATCGTGTCCCACCTGCCGCGCATCTATGGCGACTTCCGCCGCCTGATCGCGGAAGCGGACCGCCGCCAGCCCGGCGCCGCCGTGGTCATCGATTCCCCCGCCTTCAACTTCCGCGTCGCGCGTGAGATGCATCGCCGCCGAATTCCCGTCATTTATTACGTGTGCCCGCAGCTCTGGGCCTGGCGCGAGCGGCGCGTGGAGCGCTTCCACAAGTGGATCAAGAAGGCGCTGGTCATCTTTCCTTTCGAAGAGCCGTGGTATCGCGAGCGCGGCGTGGATGCCGAATACGTCGGCCATCCTCTCGCCGACCTGTCGCCGCCCGCCACCACGCGCCAGGAGTTCGCCGCCGGAAACGGGCTCGATCCCGATCGTCCCTGGATCGCCTTGCTGCCGGGAAGCCGGGCAAGAGAAGTGCAGATGATGCTGCCCACCCTGCTGCGCGCTTTGGAGCGCCTGCCGGCAGACGTCCGGCGCGGCCACGAGTTCGTTCTGCCGGTCGCCTCCAGTCTGAGCCGTGCCTGGATGCAGGAGCAGGTGGCGCGTCACTCCTCGTCGGAACCGTCTCCCACGATCCGGCTTGTTGCGGACGCGCGCCCCGCTCTCATCCACGCCCGGGCTGCCGTAGTTGCCAGCGGCACGGCTACGGTGGAAGCGGCCCTCGCCGGCGCCCCCATGGTGGTGGTGTACCGCGTTTCGCCCTTGACCTGGCGGCTGGGCCGGGGCTTGCTGCGTGTTCCCTTCGTCGCCATGCCTAACCTGATCGTGGGCCGCCAAATCGTCCCCGAGCTGCTGCAATCCGGGTTCACCGCCGCCAACGTAGCTCAAGAGTTGGAGACTCTGCTGGCGGACGGCCCCGCTCGTGAGAAAATGTTAAGTGGCTTGGCCGAAGTGCGCAGCCGCCTGAAGGCAGGCGCCACACAGCCGGCGGCCGAGCGGGCCGCAGATGCGGTGCTGCGCGCCCTGTCTTAGAGCATCTTTTCTGCCCGGAAATTCATCAGAGAACGTGTCGGCGCAAAGGGAAAACCGAATGGACAATCCGAAGGGACGGGGCTGGACCATCCTCAGGCTGTTGCCGGCCGTCCTCCTTCTGGCTTCCGCCACCGCCTTGGGGGCGGAGGCGCCCCGCATACGCGCCGAAGATTACAAGATTGACGCCGAGCTGTTCCCCGCCGAACATCGCCTGAAAGCCAGCGCCCAGGTACGCTTCACCGCGCTCGACGACATCTCCACCGCCGTCTTCGAACTGCACAATGCGCTGCGGCCCACGCGCGTCACCGACGCCGAAGGCCACGAGCTCTCGGTCGAGCGCGTTACGCAGGATTCGACCGTGCGCGTCATGCTGCCCGCCGGCCTGGCCAAGGGCGCGAGTTCCACGCTGACCTTCGAGTACGAGGGCATCCTTCAGTCCGCCGTTGATAGCCCCGTCTATGGGCTGAGCCTGGCCTACATCGGCGCCGATACGTCCTATCTGCTTTACGCCGGCCGCTGGTTCCCGGTGACCGGATGGAACCTGCACCGCTTCACCGCCACCATGAACATCACCGTGCCCCAGGGCTACACCGTCGTGGGCAGCGGGCGCACCAACGTGGTGATGGGTGGCCTGCCGGCGAAAACCATCACGCCCGCCCAAGCCAAGGGCCGCACCCAGCCTTCTCCTGTTTCCCGCGAACCTAGAATGACTTACTCGTTTGCGTGGATGAAGCCCAGTTTCCCCGGCACGATCATCGCCGGCCGCTTCCAGGAGACGGTGAGCGAGGCGGGCGGCGTCACCGTCCGCACCTACTTCAAGCCCGAGCACAAGGAACTGGTTGCCGCCTACTCCGACACCGCCGTGAAGGAGTTCCAGGTTTTTTCCTCGATGTATGGCGGCGCGCCTTCCCCCATCCTCAACCTGGTCGAGCTGCCGGATGACACCCTGCCCTCGGCGTGGGCGCCGGAAATCGCGGCGCTGGTTTCGCGCGCACTCACCGATCCGCCCAACTACCGCCTGTTGGCCAACGCCATCGCGCACCAGTGGTGGGGAGTTTCGGTTTCTGTCGCCAGCATGGACAACGCCTGGCTCACCGACGGGTTCGCCCGCTACTCCGAGGCCCGCTATGTCGAGGTGGTCGCCGGCCCTGCCGGCTACCAGGAGATGGCCAGGGACATGTCCGTAGGCGCCCTCGCCTACGACACCGTGCCGCTGGGCAGCGTCAGCCGCCTGGAGCCATTCTCGCCCGAGTTCCAGTCGCTGGTCACCGAGAAGGGCGCCATGGTGCTGCACATGCTGCGCTGGGTGATGGGCGACACCAATTTCGACAACGCCCTGCGCACCTTCGCCACGCAGTTTGCCGGCAAGGCCGCCAACGCCGAGGACTTCCGCAAAGTGGCCGAGTTCGCCTACGGGGAAACGCTGAATCCATTCTTTTCCCAGTGGCTTTATTCCACGGGCGCGCCCGAGTTCAAGAACAAGTACACGGTGTATCGCGTCGATAAGGGCTTCCGCATCGTGGGCGAAATCAGCCAGGACCTCGACCTGTTCCGCATGCCCATGGAACTCCGCATCGACACCGACGGCCCCACCGAGACCCGGCGCATCGAAGTGGTAGGCACGGCTTCGCCCTTCGCCGTCGATGTTCCCACCAAGCCCCGCCGCATCCAGATCGACCCCAACAACTGGGTGCTCAAGAACTATCCCGATCTGAAGGTGCGCGTCGCCATCCTGCGCGGCCAGCAACTGGTGCAGCAGGGCGCGCTGGCGGAGGCGCTGGCCGAATTCCAGAAGGCGCTGGACGCCAACAAGAACAGCTCGCTCGCCCACTACCGCATTGCCGAGGTCTTCTTCCTGCAGCGCAACTACCAGGCCTCCGCCAACTCCTACCGCGACTCCTTGAGCGGCGACGGCGAACCGCGGTGGACGGAAGTCTGGAGCCGCATCCAGTTGGGCAAGATTTACGACATCACCGGGCAGCGCGAACGCGCGGTCAACGAATACCGCCAGGCCCTGCAGACCAATGACAACACCCAGGGCGCTCTCGACGAGGCTCGCCGCTACCTCGATTCGCCTTATACGGGCGAGAGAAAAAGCGGACTCTAGAGTCGCGCGAACGCCAGCCCGCGAATCCCATCTTTCGTCACTCCCTTTCCCAGCACCAGCACGTGGAAGCTCTCTCCCATGCCCGCGGGCGAGACCAGGTGCTTGAGCTGCAGCGCGACCTTGGCGCGCTCCTGCGGCAGGCGGCAGTCCTCGAAGGCATCCGCGAACTCGTTCTCTTCCCCGATCCCCATCAGGAACTGCGACTGCGTCACCAGTCCCAGCACGTCGAGCCCAGCCTCCCGCGCCGCGCCGGAGAGCGCGGTGAAGTTCACGTGGGCGGTGACGTCCTGCTCCCCCGGCGCCTCGTACGGATTCGCGCTCGCCGTGTGCCGCCGGTAGGCCATCACCGTGCCGCGGTGCCGCCCGGCCAGCAGTTCCTCGCGGGTGTATCCGTAGTCGATCAGCACGAAGAACGCGCGCTCGGCGAGCCGCGCCATGCGCGACCCCCAGCGCTGTGCTTCCAGACCCGCTTCCACCCGCTCACCCGCCTCCGGGTGCACCGCGTAGTGATCCAGATACTCCAGAGCTTCCACCGATGGCGGCGCGAACACTTCCACCAGTCGCCCGTCGCGCGCATCGACTCGCACCTCACCGCGGGCATCCACCAGCTCGACCGGCAGCGCGTCAAAGAATTCGTTGGCGAAAACGATGGCGTGCTGCGCCGGCGCAATCTCCTCCGGTTGAGCGGCGATCGAAACCCGTCCCTGCGCGATGGACTCGCCTAAACGTTCCTGCAAGCCCTGCCGCAGAATCGGCGACGCTTCCACCAGTCGGTAATGCAACGCCGCGAAGAACTCGGGGAACTTCTTCCGCGACCAGTCGAGTACGTCGCGGGCGAACAGACCCCTTCCCGGTCCCAGCTCGATCAGGTCCAGGCGCTTCGGCGCGCCCAGGCGCCGCCACATTCCCTCGAACTGGCGCGCGAGCAATCGTCCGAAGACGGCGTGCACGTCGCTCGAGGTATAGAAATCCCCTGCGCGGCCGAATTTCTCCTGCGGCCGGCTGTAGTAACCCTCTTTCGGGTCGTAGAGGCACATCTCCATGTAGCGCGAGAAGGGAATGGGCCCGCGCGTGGCGATTTCTTCGAGGATGCGTTCCCGGAGAGACACGCGATGGGATTCTACAGAACCCGCAATAAGCAGTACGCGATAAGCAATAAGCCAACCGCTCAACTGTTCGTTGCTTATCGCTAATCGCTTATCGCTTATCGCTCCTATCCTGCGGCGTCCTCACGAACATTTCGATCAGGTAGTCGTGCAGGCAGTCGTAGAGCTGGCGTTGAAAGCTCCATTCGAAATTGGGGTGGTCGAGGTCGCGGGGATGAATCTGGAAGAGGTATTCATGCACCGGGACGGGGGGATTCTTGAAGTTGATGGTCACCTCGACGCCGTCGCCCTGCTGGCGGGCATCGAAGTTCAGCAGCGGATGCTCATACCGCCGCAGTTGCTGGAGGACGCGCTCCAGTCGCACGTTGACAGTCCCCTCGGACATGCTGCCATTCTAGCCAGGGAAGAAGGCCGAACATCCGCTAATTCCCAAGCGACTCAATCCCAGGGCTTCATTCGTAGCGCAGGGCTTCGATGGGATCGAGCCGGGACGCCTTGATGGCCGGAAGCATGCCGCTCACCAGTCCCACGAGCCCGAGGATGACGGTGGCGACCATCAGCGTGAAGGGATCGATGGCGAGCTGGATGTCGCCCGCGGTTGCGTTCTTGGCGATGGCGCTGTAGAGCGTAAGGGATCCCGCCGACCAGGAGATGACATAGGCGATGACCACCCCCAGCAGTCCGCCGACAAAGGTGATAGCCAGGGCCTCGGCCAGGAACTGGAAGAGGATGTCCCTGCGGCGCGCGCCGAGCGCTTTTTCCACTCCGATTTCGCGCGTTCGCTGGGTTACCGAAACCAGCATGATGTTCATCAGACCCACGCCACCGATACCCAAGGTGAGCGTGCCGATGAAAGCCAGCAGCACGCGCAGGCCCGTGGAGATGATGTGAAACTGCTTCAGGTCCTTCATGGTGTTGAACACCCACACGGCGCGCTTGTCCTTGGGGTTGAACCCGTGCGCCTGGCCCAGCACCGTGCGTACCTGAGCTTCCACTTTTTCGTATTCCATACCCTCGTAGTCGAGAAAGATGCCGTTCAGATAGTAGGTGTCCTTCAGGTCGCTCATGGTGGTGAAGGGAATGTAGACCTGGGTGTTGATATTGTCGTTCCCTTCCTGCATTTTGGGCTTCAGGAAGCCGACCACCTCAAAGCTGATACCGCCGATCCGCACCCTCTCTCCGAGGGCGTACTGACCCGAGAAGAGCTTGCTCTTGGATTCCGAACTCAGCACGACGACCCGTGCGCGAGCATTGACTTCGGCGTCGTTGAAGAAGCGGCCCTGCTCCAAATCCAGGCTGCGCATTCTGGCCAGTCCGGGATAGCAGCCGACCACCTCCCAGTCAAAGTTGCGCACGTCCCGCTGAACGGTGGTGTTGTGCCAGGCCATGGGACTGATGCGGTTCACCAGCGGCACGCCGGCGCGGATGCGCTCGAGGTCGTCCATGGTCAGGCGGATCTCGGTGCCGGCTTTGGACCCGCCAGCTTGCATGGAGGTGCGTCCCGGGAAAACCCCGATCATCTTGGCGCCGAAATTGGCGAAGATGTTCTCAATGGCCTGCTGGAAACCGGCCCCGTAGGCCAGCAGCAGGACCACGGTGGCGATGCCCCAGGCCATGCCCAGCATGGTAAGGGTGGCGCGGCTGCGATTGTGCCGCAGCGAGCCGTAGGCCTGTCCCATCAGATCGCGAACCATCTCTCTCCGCCTTCCCTGCCTCCGCTCGCTATTCCTGCCGGAGCGCTTCCACCGGCTGCATCAGGGCTGCCTTGCGCGCGGGATACAGCCCCGCCACAATGCCCGCGAATGACAGCGCCAACACCGCCACCGTCGCCGACGAGGGCACCAGGCGTGGTGTGTCAAAGCCCTCCGGGGCCGGCAACTGCGCGAGCAGCATCATGAATCCGGCCGCGGCTGCGATCCCCACGCCGCCGCTGATCAGCGTCAGGAACGCGCCCTCCAGGAAAAACTGCGTCAGGATGCTGCGGTTGGTGGCGCCCAGCGCCTTCCTCAGCCCGATTTCCCTCGTCCTCTCGGTTACCGAGACCAGCATGATGTTGATGATTCCGATGGCGCCCAGCGCCAGAGTCACAAGGCCCACGCCGCCCAGGAACAGGTTCATGGCGTCGAAGATCTTGCCGATCGTCTCCTGGCTCTTCACCGTGTCCCAGTCCCAGAAGTTGTCGTCGTTGGTGTAGTCGAAACCGCCTTTTCGGCGGGCGATGATCCGGCGGACCTCCATGCGTGCGTCGTCGTGCACCTCGCGGGAGGCGGGGCGATAGTTCAGGTAGGTGATGCCATCCACCCGGTCCTCGTCCTTAAGCGGAAACAGGATGCGCATGGTCTGGTAGGGGATGAATACCCGCATGTCCGTCATGCTGGACTCGCCGCGCATTTTCTCGATGGAGCCGATCACTTCGAAGCGCACGCCGTTCAGCAGGATGGTCGTGCCCAGGAAGGGACGTCCCGGGAACAGGTTGCGACGCATTTCGTCACCCAGTACCGCCACCCGACGCTGTTGCTGGTCGTCCAGTTCGTTCAACCAGCGTCCTTGGGCCAGAGGCATGTAGCGGATCACGTCGTAGTTGGCGTTCACCCCGAACACCTGGCCGTTGGTGCTGTTGAACTCGCTGGCGGCGCGAATGTCGCCGCGGTTCAGCACCGGGGAGATGGCGCGCAAATGCCGGGCTTCTTCCTTGACCGCGAGATAGTCCCCGTGGGTCAGTCGGAAGGGCTTCATAGCCTGGTGGCTGCCCTCCACCGCCGGAATGCGTCCGCCGAACATGAACATGATGTCTTCGCCGATGGTGTCCAGTTGCCGCTTGTTGCCGGAGCGAAAGCCTTCGCCCAAACCGATGAGCAGCAACAGCGATCCCACACCCCAGGCGATCCCGAACATGGTCAGGAAGGAGCGCAGCTTGTGCGCCCACAGGGTGCGCAAGGTCTGGCGGAAAATGTCCAGGAACATCCGCATGATTCTACACCGGTTGGTACGCAGCCCGCGGCCGCCCGGTTCCCCTTCCGATGCAGGCGTTTCAGGGCTCCGGAGTTGGACGCGCTCCCATGTGGAAAGTCACATGCGGGCTCCGCGCCAGCCAGCAGTTTGGGACGGGCGGCTCCCGGCCTGGGACAAGCGTAACCGCTGGCGGGGACTATCCCCTTCGGGCTTGGCGAGGCGGCGTGTCCCTACCGCCCACGTTAGCGCCCAACCGCAGGGCGCGAACGTGGGGCACCCGGCACCCGCTAGGATAGTGCACTCTCGCGGTTGGGCTAAGATAAGCCGCGCATGGCGTCGAAAACCGTCCAGTGCGACATGCACGGCGAGCGCGCCGAGACCTTCGTCTGCCACCACCTCGTCGGCGACGGTGCTGTCGGCCGCGGCTTCAACCGCAATCAGCCCACGGACGACAACCCTTTCCCGGACGCTTGGTGCGACGAATGCGAGAACATGCGTGCCACCCACGACGGTTGGAACGAGGAATCCGAGAAGCATACGCAGGTCAGCTTACTCTGCTCGGGCTGTTACAACGTTGCGCGTATCCGCAACACGCGGACGGGCGTCACTCTCGATGACCTCAAGGAAATGCGCTGGAAATGCGGTCACTGCGAGGAATGGCATACCGGGGCTCCGCTCGATTTCGGCTACGACGCACCAGGTTACTGGACGCCAAAGGACCAAAGGCGTGCTCGCTTTCTAGAACGTTTA
>DATIGQ010000166.1 GCA_035454605.1 Terriglobales bacterium | reverse complement strand
CTCCGGTGCTCCGTCTGGGAGAAGGAGTGCCCCTGGATTTCTCGCCGGACGGGGCCTGGGTGCTGGCGAACGTCCCTGGAACGCCGGAGACGCTGGTGCTGTACCCGACCGGAGCCGGGGAGGTGCGGAAGCTGGAGCGCGGCGACCTTGCCGCTTACTCGTGGGGCCAATGGTTCCGGGACGGGAAACGCTTGCTGGTGTGCGGCAGCGAGCCAGGACACGCCGGGCGTTGTTACCTCCAGGAGATCGCCGGGGGCCCACCCAAGCCGCTCACGCCGGAAGGAACCGTGCAGGGGCTGGTGTCGCCGGACGGGAAGCTGGTGCTGGTGCGCTCGGCAGAGGACGAATTCCTGCTGTATCCAGTGGAGGGAGGGGAGCCACGACCCGTGCCCTGGCTGACTGCCAAGGATGGGCTCATCGGCTGGAGCACCGATGGACGATCATGGCTAGTGACGGACACGGAAGGACTTCCGGCCAGCGTGCAACGTGTGGATGTGGGCAGCGGCCGACGCTCGCTGATCCACACGCTGGCGCCGAGCGACCGCTCCGGGGTGTTGAGGGTACGACAGGCCTCGGTGTCGGACGACGAGCGATCGTACGTCTACACGTATAAACGCGCGTCCGGACTGGTGTTTGTAGTGGAAGGGGCGAAGTAGGCAGCGCCGGGGGCTGGGGGAATCAGGTAGTCGCAGGTGCGGGATCCGTGAACTGCGAGCTACGAACGTGAACTGCGAACCGTGCGCCTCAACTATAATGCGCGACGGGCATGGGGCTTTCTTCCGGCACGAAGCTAGGTCCGTACGAAATCCTGGAACCCATCGGGGCGGGCGGGATGGGCGAGGTGTATCGGGCGCGGGATACGCGCCTGGACCGCACGGTGGCGGTCAAGGTCCTGCCGCAGCATCTTTCCTCCAATCCTGAACTGAAGCAGCGCTTCGAGCGGGAAGCCAAGGCCATTTCTTCGCTGCAGCACGGGCATATCTGCACCCTCTACGACGTCGGGCACCAGGACGGGGTGGACTTCCTGGTGATGGAGTACCTGGAAGGGGAGACGCTGGCGGCACGGATCGCGCGCGGGATTCTGCCCACGGAGCAATTGCTGAAGATCGGGATGGAGGTGGCGGACGCGCTGGACAAGGCGCACCGGCAGGGAGTGGTGCACCGCGACCTGAAGCCGGGGAACATCATGCTGACGAAGGGCGGCGCGAAGCTGCTGGACTTTGGCCTGGCCAAGGGCACCGAAGCGCTGGCCAGCGAAGTAACGGCGCCGACCACAACCCCCTCCATCAGCCAGCCGCTGACCTCGCGGGGCACGATCGTGGGGACGTTCCACTATATGGCGCCGGAGCAAATCGAGGGCAAGGAAGCGGACTCGCGCTCGGACATCTTCGCGCTGGGTACGGTGCTGTATGAGATGGCGGCGGGGAAGCGGGCGTTCGAAGGCAAGACGCAGGCCAGCGTAGTGGCGGCGATATTGGCGACGGACCCGGCGCCGCCTTCGAGCGTGCAGGCGATGCGGCCGCCGGCTCTGGACCGGATCGTGCGGAGCTGCCTGGCGAAGGATCCGGAGGAGCGCTACCAGTCGGCGCACGACCTGAAGCTGCAACTGCAGTGGCTGCTGGAGGGCGGGGTTTCTTCGACCGCGATTGCGGCAGCCGCGGCGCCGCATCGGCGGAAGGGGCGGGAGCAGGCAGCGTGGGGGCTGGCGGCGCTCTTGCTGGCAGCAGCCGTGGCGCTGGGTTACGGGTATTCCCAACGCGTGCCCAAGCCGACCGCGGCCATGCGGTTCGCGTTGCCGGTTTCGGTGGTGGCGCGGAACCTGGCCCTCTCGCCGGATGGGAAGCGGCTGGCGTTCGTAGCGCCAGATGAGCGGACGGGGCGCTCCGTGCTATGGCTGAATGAGGTGGGCAGCCTGGATATCAAGGCGTTGCCGGAAACGGAGGGCGCGGCGCATCCGTTCTGGTCGCCCGACAGCCAGTTCGTCGGGTTTTTTGCCGACAACAAGCTGAAGAGGCTGGCGCTGAAGGATGGGTCGGTGCAAGCGCTGGCCAATGCTCCTTCCGGACGGGGCGGAAGCTGGAACCCGCAGGGGGTGATCGTGTACGCGCCCGACGCGGGAGGGGCGCTGTGGAAGGTCGCTGCCGGTGGGGGCGAAGCAACACAGATCACGACGCTGCCGCCGGGCGCGAGCAGCCATCGCTGGCCGGAGTTCCTGCCGGATGGCAAACGCTACCTGTACTTGCAGGCGGTTTTCACGACGTTGGACGACCCCAATAACGGAATCTACCTGGGCACGCTGGATTCGAAGGAGAGCAAGCGGGTGGTGAGCGCGGCTTCGAATGCGCGCTATCTGCGTTCGGGCCATCTGCTGCTGGTGCGCGACCGGCAACTGATTGCGCTGCCCTTCAACGCGGCCGGCGGGGAGGCGGGAAGCCAAGCGCAGCGGCTGGCTGAGGGCGTGCAGTACTCGACCTCGCTGTACCTGGGGTCGTTCGCGGCGGCAGAGAACGGCACGGTGGTGTACCAGACGGGAACGGAGCCGAACCTTTCGCAGTTCACGTGGGTGGACCGAAGCGGGAAGGAACTGGGAACGGTGGGGTCCGTACAGTCGCAGGCGAACCCGAGGCTTTCGCCGGACGGCGGACGGCTGCTGTTCGACGCCAGCGATCCGGCGACCAGCAATGTGGACATCTACGTTTACGACCTGGCAAGGAATGTGAGCCGCCGGATGACTTTCGGACAGAATGAGGAGGCGACGCCCGCATGGTCCCCGGATGGACGGCAGCTTGTGTTCCGGACGACAACGTCGGACGCGGCCCAACTGGTGACCATGGCGACCAGCGGATTGGAGAAGGCCGAGTCGCGGGCCTTGGCGACGGGCGGCTCGGACATCCTGGCGAATTCCTGGCTGGCGAACGGTACGGTGGTGGCCACGTTCCAAGATTCCAATGGCAGCAACATCGTTTCCGTGCCTCCGGGGGAACCAGGCCTGCGGCCGTTAGTGGCGACCCCGGCAAGCGAAACGAACGGCCAAGTGTCGCCGGACGGCAAGTGGATGGCGTACATGTCAAACGAGACCGGGAACTGGGAAGTGTACGTGACGCGCTATCCGGAAATGCAGGGGAAGTTCCAGGTCTCCGCGGGCGGCGGCGTCGAGCCTCATTGGCGGCAGGACGGCAAGGAGATCTTCTACGTGGACCGCAAGAACACGCTCATGGCGGTGGCGGTGAGCGCGGGCCAGACATTCGAAAGCGGAAGACCGCAGGCGCTGTTCACCACGCGTGGGCGGGAAGGCGCTTCGTCCACCGATCTTTACACCTATGACGTCACCCCCAACGGGCAACGCTTCCTGGTGAACCGCACGGCCAAGCCGGAAAGCGTGCCGCCCATCTATTTCGTGCTGAACGCAGAAGCGGAAATGAAGCGATAGCTTCCAGTTTCGAGTTTCCAGTTTCCAGAAAACACATGCGAAAGCCTCCTTCGCCCGCGAGGGCAGAAGGAGGCTTTCGTTTCCCGGGGGAGGCGGGGGTTAGCGGTTGGCGGTGAGGCGGTCGTAGACGAGGCCGGCCACGCCGCCGGAGATGGCGCCGATGGCGGCGCCCTTCTTGCCGCCGGCCAGAGCGCCGATGCCGGCGCCTGCGCCAGCCGATCCGGCCACGATCAGAACCGACTTACCGGTAGAGCGTGGCTTGCGCACAGGCTCCTGATACACCACCGGAGCCGGGGCAGGCGCGGTGCGAGTGGCGGTGCGAACCACGCGCGGGCGCTGGTAGGAATAGGGCTGCGAAGTATAAGAGCCGTTGTACAGAGCGTCCTTAAGCAGCCCGTCGTCCTGGTTCATGAGCCGCGGCATGGCGAATGCAGTCAGCGCCGAAGCCAGCACGGCGGAGATCACGGAACTGATAACAGCGGTGCGCAGGCCGTGGTTGCGTGCCGGCGCGCGAACCCTGGATGTGTGTCTCATCGCTCACCTCCCGTCCTTGGTCAGGACGTTCGTTCGCCTCTGCGCTTCTTAAGAATTAGATGCCCGGAGCGGGGAGTGGGTTGATGAAATGTGGGGTCGTCTGGAGTTTGTCCACCCCTTCTTGGGGCAGCGCACGTGAAGTTCAGTTCGAGGCTCCGGCTATAATTCGCGTGCCCACTACGCTTGGCTCCCATGGCGGAGGATGAAGAGAAGGCGAAGCACGAAGGACACGAAGGTTTGACACGAGGGACACGAAGAGAAGCCAGAGCATGCGGATAGCGATCACGCGCGCGGTGAGCCGGGCAATCGGGCGGTGCGAATTGACGCACCTGAAGCGCGAGCCGATCGACGCGCGCCGGGCGGCGGAGCAGCATGCGCAATACGAGGCCTGCCTGCGCGGATTGGGCTGCGAGGTGCGGAGCCTGCCGGAGGAGCCCGAGCTGCCGGACTCGGTGTTCGTGGAAGACGTCGCGGTGGCGCTGGACGAGGTGGCCGTGGTGACGCGGCCGGGAGCGGAATCGCGGCGGGCGGAGGCGGAGTCGGTGGCGCGAGCGCTCGAGCCCTATCGCGAGCTGAAGCGCATTGCGGCACCGGGCACCCTGGACGGCGGAGACGTGCTGACCCTGGGACGCACCCTCTACGTGGGCCGGACGGCGCGCACCAACGACCCGGGCATTCAGCAACTGGCGAAGCTGGTAGAGTCCCACGGATACAACGTCGTGCCGGTGGAGGTCGAAGGCTGCTTGCACCTGAAGACGGCAGTGACGCAGGTGGGAGAGAATCTGCTGCTGATCAATCCGCGGATGGTGGACAAAAGGGCGTTCGGGGGTGCTGAGTTCGTCGAAGTGGATGAATCGGAGCCCGGCGGCGGGAACGCGCTGCTGATCGATGGTACCGTGGTCTATCCGGCGGCGTACCCGAAGACGTTGCGGCGGCTGGAGCAGCGGGGCATCAAGGTCGCGGCGGTGGACGTTTCCGAGTTGCTGAAGGCGGAAGCGGGGGTGACGTGCTGCAGCGTGGTGTTTGAAAAGCGAAAGCCTTAACCACAGAGGACACAGAGGGACACAGAGCCTGGCGACAGGACGCAGGAAGCAGGAAAGCGTGCTGAGTCAGCCGAGGCGGCTATAGTGGGTATAGGGTTCCCTCGTAGCTACGCTCCTCGGGATGACAAGAAAGATCAATCGGTGAGTACAGATCCCTCGCTACGCTCGGGATGACAATCAACTAAGGAAGGCAAGGAATAGATGAGAACTTTGGGGTGGGTACTCTGCGTTGCGCTGCTGGCTCCGGCGGCGGTGGCGGATGAAGGGCATCATGGGCACGAGTTGACGGCGGAAGGGCTGGGCACGGTGAGCTTTCCCACGTCGTGTTCCGAGGCGGTGGAGAAGCAGATGGAGCGCGGCGTGGCGCTGCTGCATTCGTTCTGGTACGGCGAGGCGGAGCGGACGTTCGCCGCCGCGGCCAAGCAGGATACGAAGTGCGCCATGGCGCACTGGGGCGTGGCCATGAGCCTGTGGCATCCGCTGTGGGATCCGCCGGAGAAAGAGGAGCTGAAGCGAGGCCTGGCGTCGCTGGAGAAGGCGGGAAAGTTGGCCGCGACGCCGCGCGAGCAGCAGTACATCGCGGCGCTGAAGACGTTCTACAGCGGCTGGGAAACGAAAGACTTCCGCACGCGAGCGCTGGCCTACGAGCAGGCTATGGCGAAGGTGCACGAACAGAATCCCGAGGACCGCGAAGCGGCGATCTTCTACGCGCTTTCGCTCCTGGCGACGGAGGATCCCAAGGACAAGACGTACGCGAACCAGCAGAAAGCGGGACGGATCCTGAACGAGCTGCTGCCCGAGATGCCGAATCATCCCGGCATCGCCCACTACCTGATCCACAGCTTCGACCATCCAGGGATCGCGGAGCAGGGACTCGAGGCGGCACGGCGGTACGCGGCCATCGCGCCTGCCTCGTCGCACGCGCGGCATATGCCCAGCCACATCTTCACGCGGCTGGGATTGTGGCAGGAGTCGGAGAAGTCGAATCGTTCGGCCATCGAGGCGGCGGACGCGGCGATGGCGCAGGGGAAGCAGGGCTTGGGCGACAAGCTGCACGCCATGGACTATGCGGCGTATGCCTCGTTGCAGCGCGGGGAAGAGCAGGAGGCGGAACGGCTGACGCGGGAAGCGGAGTCCATGGCGAAGGATGCGAAGAGCGGCGCGCGGCGGGCGGCGTTCGGGTACGCGCTGATTGGCTCGCGATATGCGCTGGAGCGGAGGCAGTGGGGCGAGGCGGCCGCGATGTGGGTGCCGGAGCGCGCCAGCGCCGAGCCTCAGGCCCTGGTGTACTGGACGCGGACGGTGGGCGCCGCGCGCAGCGGCGACGCGGAGCTGGCCAGGAAGGAACTGGCGAAGCTGAGAGCCGCCGTGCGGGACATCGGCGGGGATACGTCGGGCTACGGCTGGCATCCGGGAGACCTGGAAGTGGAAACGGCGCGCGCCTGGGTGGCGCAGGCGGAAGGCAGATCGGAGGAGGCGGAACAGCGACTGCGGGCGGCGGCCGAGCGCGAGGAGGAAGGAGAGCTGGGAGCCATTGCGTATCCGCCCATCGTGCCGGCGCGCGAAATGCTGGCCGACCTGTTGATGGAACTCCAGCGCCCGGCCCATGCGCTGGCCGAGTATGAAGATACGTTGAAGGATTCGCCGGACCGGTTCAACGCGCTGTACGGCGCGGCGCACGCGGCGGAACTGGCGGGGAAGAGTGAAAGCGCAGAGAAGTATTACGGGCGGCTGTTGAAAGTCAGCGGCAGTGAGCAGGCAACACGGCCCGAAGTGGCGCGAGCGAAGAGCGCGGTGAAAGGCGATTGAGTCAGCGAATCATTGAATCAATCAGCCAGTGATTCCCTGAAGCGGCGAGACTGGATCTCGATGAACACGTTCACCAGGGAAACCGCCGCGGGGGTGACGCCGGGAATACGCGAAGCCTGGGCGATGGTACGCGGGCGGACGCGCTGCAGCTTTTCCTTCATCTCGCGGGAGAGACCGCTGACGCTGGCGTAATCGAACCAATCGGGGATGGAGCGCTGCTCGGCCTTCTTCAGGCGCTCGATGGCGCGCTCCTGCTGGCGCAAGTAGCCTTCATACTTCACTTCGGTCTCCACGGACTTCAGTTCCAAGTGGTCCGTGGTCGGTGGCCAGTGGTCAGAGCTTCGCAGCACAGGCGCGAGATGCTCGATGCGGACCTCGGGGCGCTTGAGGAGCTGAGCGAGCGTGCCGCCTTCCCAGTTGTCAGTTGTCAGTTCTCGGTTCTCAGAAGAGATCCTTTCCAACATCTGACTATTCAAGCGAGTTCTTTCGAGGAGCGCAGTGAGCGCCTGCATGCGCTCCTGCTTGGCGAGGAAGTCGCGCCAGGCGTTGTCAGGGATCAAGCCGACGCGGCGGCCGTGGGGCGTGAGGCGGCGGTCGGCGTTGTCGATGCGCAGGTGCAGGCGGAACTCGGCGCGCGAGGTGAACATGCGGTAGGGCTCGTTGGTGCCCTTGGAGATGAGGTCGTCGATGAGGATGGCGGTGTAGGCCTCGGTGCGGTCGAGGGTGAGCGGCGGCTCGCCCTTCACCTTGAGAGCAGCGTTGATGCCGGCCATGATGCCCTGGCAGGCGGCCTCTTCGTATCCTGAAGTGCCGTTGATCTGGCCGGCGAGGAAGAGCCCGGCGATCTTCTTGGTCTCCAGCGTCCGCTCCAGCTCGGTGGGATCGATGGAGTCGTACTCGATGGCGTAGCCGGGACGCAACATCCCGGCGCGTTCGAGGCCGGGGACGGACTTGATCATGGCCAGTTGCACGTCCACCGGCATGGAAGTGGACATGCCGTTGACGTAGATGGAGTGCGTGTCCAGTCCCTCGGGCTCGAGAAAGATCTGGTGCTGGGAGTGGTGCGGGAACTTGACGATCTTGTCCTCGATGCTAGGGCAGTAGCGCGGGCCGATGGACTTGATCTGGCCGCTGTACATGGGCGAGCGATGGACGTTCTCGGCGATGATGCGATGCGTCTCCGCGGTGGTGAAGGCGAGGTAGCAGGGCACCTGCTCGCGGGTGATGCGGCGGGTGCGGAAGCTGAAGGGCGTGGGCTCAGGGTCGCCGGGTTGCTGCTGGAAGGCGGACCAGTCGATGGTGCGGCCGTCAAGGCGCGGCGGGGTGCCGGTCTTGAGGCGGCAGCCGCGCAGGCCGAGCAGCTTGAGCGCCTCGCCCAGGAGCTGCGAGGGCGGTTCGCCGGCGCGTCCGGCGGGATGAGTCTGCTCGCCGCAGTGAATCAGGCCGTTGAGGAAGGTGCCGGTCGTGATGATGACCGCCTGAGCGCCGATGGTGCGGCCGTCGTGGAGCCTTACTCCCCGGCACGTCCGTGGTGGACACAGGGATCCCTCGTCGCCGCGCTCCTCGGGATGACCAGCTTGGGAGGTGGAACGTTCGACGATCAGATCCACCACCTCGGCCTGTTTGACGGTGAGGTGGGGCTGGGATTCGAGCACCTGGCGCATCTTGAGGCGGTACTGCTGCTTGTCGCATTGCGCGCGGGGTGACCAGACGGCAGGGCCGCGCGAGGTGTTGAGCAGGCGAAACTGGATGCCGACAGCGTCGGTGACTTCGCCCATGATGCCGCCCAGGGCGTCGACTTCGCGGACCAGGTGTCCCTTGGCGATGCCGCC
>DATIGQ010000165.1 GCA_035454605.1 Terriglobales bacterium | reverse complement strand
CACCACCGCGGTGGCGACGCGCTTCATCGCTCAGTGCTTGCCGTTGGAAGAGACCAGGCCGCCGTAACGCCGCTCGCGCTTCTGGAACTCGGCGATGGCTTCCAGCAGGTGCCGGCCGCGGAAGTCGGGCCACAGCGTCTCGGTTACGTAGATCTCCGCGTAGGCGACCTGCCATAGGAGGAAGTTCGACAGGCGCATCTCGCCCGAGGTGCGGATGACCAGGTCGGGATCGGGCAGGCCGCGGGTGTAGAGGTGCCGCGCAATCAGGTCTTCGTCCACCTTCAGATGATGGACACCGCCGTTGGAGGCCGCCGCGCGAACGATGTCGTTGAAGGCGTCCACCAGTTCCAGGCGCGCGCCGTAGTTCAGCGCCAGCGTCAGCACCATGCCGGTGTTGCGGCTGGTGGCTTCCCGCGCCCAACCCATGCGCTCCTGGACGTCCGCCGGCAGCTCGTGCTGCCGCCCGATGTACTCCAGCCGGATATTGTTCTTGTTCAGCGTAGGGACTTCCCGCTTGAGGTAGTGCTTCAGCAGGCGCATGAGGAACTCCACCTCGCTGCGCGGCCGCTTCTGCCAGTTCTCGGCGGAGAAGGCGTACAGGGTCAGCGAGGGCACATGGACGCGCGCCGCCGTCTCTACCACGGAGCGTACGGCGTTCGCGCCCGCGCGGTGCCCGGCGATGCGCGGCAGATGCCGCTTCTTCGCCCAGCGCCCGTTGCCGTCCATGATGATGGCCACGTGCTTTGGCAGCCGCTCGGGGTCGAGTCCGGCGTAGATTTCGGCTTCTTTGCGGTCCAGCCCTTCGGGAATGGTGGTGCGCAAACGCTTCCTCTACGGTATAAAGTGTAATCCAAACTAGCACATCCCATTGCGACTGGCAATTGACGCCGGGCATGCCCTCTGCCATGCTAGGCACGCTCTTGCCAGAATGGTCCAGGGCGTCCCACCGCCCGGCAAGTGCGACGTTTCGCGCCTGATTGACTGAGACAACCGCACACCCGAGGCGTTCCATCCAATCCGGAAGCATGGTGTTTCTACACCCTGGAGGGCTCGGGAAGAGCCTGGCAAGCGTTTGGCTGGCCCTGCTGATTACCTGCCTCCTGGGCAGCCAGTTTGTCGCTACCACTCACCAGCTGGCCGTCCGCCATGCCACCTGCCCACAGCATGGCGACCTTATCGACGTTGAGGGCAGGACCGCACCGGCGGACGCCGCGATGGCAAAGCAGGTATCTGCCTCGAATGTCACCGACACCCAGCGCCACCACCAGCACTGCTTGTTTGTTTCCTCTCGCGGCAATCACAAGGGCTTCAAGGCGGCGGGGCCGGCGGTTGCCTCGACCATCCCGGTGGCGCACCCGGAGGGCTCCGGCTATAGCGCGGCTCCCCGCCGTTCGCTCGTACTCTATCTGACAGCGCCCAAGCACTCTCCTCCGTCCGCCTAGGCTCTGGTCCAGAGACAAGCGAGCCAGCGCGCAACCGCGCATTCTGGGTTGGCCTTCGGTCTCGCGCATGGCATCTCACTACGGAGACAAGCGAATCAAATGGGGGCCGATTCCGGAGGCATCATGAGGGTTGGACATAGGCCGTTCTGGGCGCGAATCCTGGCGTCCGGCTTATGCGTGTTGGTACTGGCCGCATCCCTGTTTGCCCAGAGCGTCGGTACCGTAATGGGCGCCGTCACCGACCCGACCGGTGCCGTCATCCCGGGAGCATCGGTCACCCTCACCGCCGCCATCAGCGGTTACCGTCAGAACGTGCAGACCGACGCCGAAGGGCAGTACAGGTTCGTCCACGTACCGTTCTCGCCCTTCACCCTGCACGTGGAGGCCCCCGGCTTCGATCACTTCGACGCCACCGGCGAACTGCGTACCAACGTCCCTCTCGTCATGAACGCCCAACTGACGCTGGCCGCGGCCAAACAGGAGGTCACCGTGGTCGAGCAGGGGCCGTTGCTGGAAACGACCTCGGCCTCCACACACCATGACATTGACTACAAGCAACTGCAGAAGCTGGGACTGGCGCAGGCCGGGCGTGGCCTTGAGGCCCTGGTGCAAACCGTTCCCGGCGTCGTCCAGGACGACAATGGCCGCATGCACCCCCGCGGCTCGGAATCCCAAGTCCAGTACGTGGTGGACGGCGTTCCAATCACGGACAATCTGGCGGCCACCTTTGGCACTGCGCTCGACGCGCGCAACCTGCGCTCCGCGGAGATCCTTACCGGCAACGTTCCCGCGGAGTACGGCGGCAAGCTGGCCACCGTGATCAACGTCAATACCAAGTCGGGCCTGGAGATGCCGTGGAACGGCAGCCTTTCCTTCGGCGGCGGCAGCTTCAACCAGCTCGAATCCGGAGCCGAGTTTGGCGGACATACCCGCAAGTTCGGCGTTTTCGTTTCTTCCGCGGCCAGCCACAGCGAACGCTATCTCGACCCGCCGGAGATTCAGAACTTCCGCAACGAGGGCGGCAACGCGCGCCTGTTCGCCAAGTTCGACTGGATTCCCACCGACAAGGACACACTGCGGCTTTCGCTCACCACCAACGGCTCGAACTTCCAGGTCCCCAACACGGCCGAGCAGCAGGCGGCGGGCCAGCGGCAGGGCCAGGAACTGCGCGATGACGCCCAGTCGCTCGCCTGGACCCATCTCTTCGATCCCCGCACCGTGAGCGACGTGGTGGCCTACCGGCGCTCCTCCACCGCGCACCTGCTCGATCCGGAGCAGACCGGGTTCCCGTTCTTCGCGGAGCAGCACCGGCGCCAGCGCACCGAGGGCCTGCGGGCCAGCATCAGCCGGCAGCAGGGCGGCCATAGCCTGAAGTTCGGCGTGCAGGTGACGCGCCTGCCGCTGAGCGAGTTCTTCACCGTAGCCGCTACCGATCCCGCCATCCTCGCCGATCCCGCCAACCCCCTCTCGGCCTTTCCCATTACCAGCCCCTTCGTGTTCAACCAGAAGAAGACGGGCCGTGAGGTGGCGCTGTTCGTGCAGGACCGCTTCACCATCGCGGGTCGCCTCACCATCGATGCCGGGCTGCGCTATGACAACTACCGCATCGTAGCCGAGAAAGATTTCGTCAGCCCACGCGTCGGCCTGGCCTACTACATCAAGCGCACCGGGACGGTCTTCCGCGGTTCCTACAACCGCCTGTTCCAGACTCCGTCGGTCGAGAACCTGTTGCTATCTTCCTCTGCGGAAGGCGTGGTGTTCTCGCCCTTGGGCTCTACCGCAGGAGTGCGCGTGGTGCCGCCCGAAGAGCAGAACTTCTACGAGTTCGGCGTGCAGCAGCAGTTGGGCAAATATGTGCGGCTGGACGTGGCCCATTACGTCAAGAACATCCGCAACTACGCCGACAAGGACCAGTTCCTGAACACCGGCATCATCTTTCCCATCGCCATCGCGCGCGGCGACGTGCGTGGCACCGAAGCCCGTCTCGATCTGGCCCTGGTGCGTGGCTGGACCGCCTTCCTCAGCTACGCCAATTCCAAGGCCATCGCCACGACCCCGCTGGTCGGCGGTCTCTTCCTCGGCGAGGAAGCGGCGGCATTGCTGATTCCCGGGGTACAGTTCAACGCCGACCACGACCAGCGCAACAGCGGCCAGTTCGGCGTCACCTATTCCCATCGTTCGGGCGCCTGGGCCAGCCTCAGCGGGCGCCATGACAGCGGCGTGCCCTCGGAGTTCGACCCCGCGGACCTGGCCGGGCTCGACCCGCGCATCGTCGAGCAACTGGATACGGTGCGCTTCCGCATCAAGCCGCGCACCACCCTCGACCTCGCCGCCGGCATCGATCTGCTGCGGGACAGTTCCTGGCCCATCTCCCTGCAGCTCGACGTCCAGAACCTGCTGGACAGGTTCTACCTGTTCAATTTCGAGAGCGTATTCTCAGGGACGCACATCGGGCGGCCGCGCGAGATCAGCGCCCGCATCGTCTTCCACTGGAAGGCGAAGTCCGTACAGAGCCCGTAGGAACAAGAAAAACGGGCCGGGGTCTCGAGAACCCCGGCCCGGTCGGCTCAGCGAGCTGCCCGGAGAAAACTCTAGGAGTGCCGCCGCGGGCGCAGCGAAAGGTCGCGCACCTGCGCCAGAATCGTGGACAATTGCATGCCGTCGAGCTTCTGCAAGTAGGGGATCAGCTCGGCGATAAAGTCGTCGGTCAGCAAGTCGCGGATCTCCGCGTCGCGGCTGTGGCCGCCGTTGAGCAGTTCAGGCACGCTTACCTCCAGGGCTCGCGCCAGCCGCTCGATGGATGAGAGGGTGGGCGTGGCTTTTTCGTTTTCGATCTTGGAGACGTAGGTCCGCGGCACCGCCATGCGCAGCGCCAGTTGCCGCTGGCTCAGGCCGGTGCGTTGCCGCAGGGTGCGAATGGCCGCCGCCAGTTGCAGATGCGAATGTCCGTTGCCGTTTTCCGGACGCGGTGCTTCTGCTGCCGGCTCCGCCACCTGGGGTTCGGGTTCTTCAGCGTCCAGGCAGGTGTGGCACTTGCGGCAGAGATTATTGTTGGTCCGGAACTGGACCAGATGACAGCGGTCACATCTCACGACTTCCCGCGAGTCGACGGGCGCGAGAGTTGTAGCCATGCCGGGTTGTGGAAGATGCCAGAGCCGGGCATCCCGCCTGCGGTACACTTGCAGGCTGGCGGTACTTTGCGGCACCGCCGCCGGAGTTGTCAACAGAAAAGTGGGCGGAAACTCGGATGACACCGGGTAAAACCCCGCGGAACCTCCCTATGAAAGACGGAGAAAAGCGGGCGAAAACGAGGGAGAGGATTGATGCCGACCCGTGACGATGCCTGGGGGTTACTTTGCGAGTACACCCAGTCCGAGAGCCTGAGGAAACATGCCCTGGCGGTGGAGGCCTGCATGCGCGCCTACGCCCGCCGCTTCGCCGCCGACGGCACCGATCCCGCCGCCGACGAGGATCTCTACGGCCTCTGCGGCCTGCTGCACGACTTCGACTACGAAAAATTCCCCACGCCCGACCAGCATCCCTTCGTGGGCAACAAGATCCTCGAAGAGCGCGGCTACTCTGAGGTCCTGCGCCGCTGCATCCTCTCCCACGCCCAGTACTCCGGCGTCGCGCGCGTCACGCCCATGGAGAAGGCCCTGTTCGCCTGCGACGAACTGGCCGGCTTCCTCACCGCGACCGCGCTGGTGAAACCCAATAAGTCGCTCGCCGAAGTGGAGGCCAAATCGGTACGCAAGAAGATGAAGGACAAAGCCTTCGCCCGCAGCGTCAGCCGCGAAGACATCCTCACCGGCGCCCAGGACCTGGGCATCGACCTGGAAGAGCACATCACCTTCTGCATCCAGGCCATGCAGGGCATCGCCAAGCAGCTCGGCCTGGATGGGATTCAGCCTGCGGCTCCGCAGGCCTGAACACTGCCGCGCTTCACGCCAGCGCAGCAGCAACCTTTCCGCTGCGAATGACTTCTGCCACCCGCCCGAAATCCTCCGCCAACACGCGGTCCTTCTCTACTGCGGGACTCACAGCGCGGATCGCCGCATGGGCTTTCTGCCCGCGCGGGCTGGGCGTGAGCGGCGAAAGGAAATCGATGGCTTGGGCGGCCGACACCGCCTCGATGGCCAGCACGTTGCGCGTGTTGGCGACAATGCGCTTCAGCTTGAGCGCCGCCGTCATCCCCATGGAAACGTAGTCTTCCTTGTTGCCCGAGGTGGTGATCGAGTCCACCGACGCCGGATGCGCCAGCACCTTGTTTTCGCTGGCCAGCGCGGCCGCCGTTACCTGCGCCATCATGAAGCCGGAGTGCAGGCCAGCGTGCTTGGCCAGGAACGGCGGCAGGCCTTCGTTGAGCGTCGGATTCACCAGCCGTTCCACCCGCCGTTCGCTGATGCCCGCCAGCGACGCCAGCGCGATGCCCAGGAAGTCGAGCGCCAGGGCCACCGGCTCCCCGTGAAAGTTTCCGCCGGAAAGCACATCGGCGTTGGCGCCCGGATTCAGGAACACCAGCGGATTGTCCACGGCGGCGTTCATCTCGATCTCGAAGATGCGGCGGCAGTGGGTGAGCGTGTCGCGCACCGCGCCGTGCACCTGCGGCATGCAGCGCAGCGAGTAGGCGTCCTGCACCCGGCCGCAGTCACGATGCGACTCGCGGATCTGGCTGCCCTCCAGCATGCGCCGCAGATTCTCCGCCACGCGCATCTGCCCGGCATGCGGGCGCGCCTGATGGATACGCGCGTCGAAGGCCACATCGGTGCCGCGCAGCGCGTCCAGCGTCAGCGAACCGATGACGTCGGCCGTGTCCGCCAGCGTTTCCGCCTCCATGAGCGCCAGCGTGCCCACCGCCAGCATGGCTTGCGTGCCGTTGATGAGCGAGATGGCTTCCTTGGCCTCAAGCACCAACGGCGCGAGGCCCGCTTTGCGCAGCGCTTCCGCGCCGGTAATGCGCTGCGCTTCGAAAATCGCTTCTCCTTCGCCGATCAGGACCAGCGCCAGATGCGCCAGCGGCGCCAGATCGCCGCTCGCTCCCACGCTGCCCTGCGAGGGGATGACGGGATGCACGCCGCGGTTCAGCAGTTCGCACAGCGCCGCGATCACCTCCGGCCGCACGCCGGAAAAGCCCTTGGCCAGCGAGTTGGCGCGCAGCAGCACCAGCGCCCGCGTTTCGGCCTCGCTCAGCGGCTCGCCCACACCGGCGGCATGCGAGCGCAGCAGGTTCACCTGCAGCTCGCGGATCTCACCCGGGGCAATGCGTACGTCGCTCAACTTGCCTACGCCGGTGTTCACGGCGTAGGCCACGCGCTCGCCCGCAAGCAGCGCCTCGACCGCCGCCCGCGCTTCGGCAATGCGCTTGCGCGCAGCCGCGTCCAGCGCGACCGGCTGCCGCTCGTACACCACGCCACGCAACTGCTCCAGCGTCAGGTCGTTGCCGTTGATGGGAATCACTTCGACGCGTTCCAGATGGTCCGGTGGACTTTCCACTCGCCGTCCGGGGCCCGCTTCAACACCCGCAGCACGTTGTAGCTCTGCCGGATTTCGTCGCCGCCGGCCTTGGGCCGCACCGCACTCGTGAAGGTGCCCCACTCAAAAGCGTAGTCGCCCGCGAGCGTCACTTCCTGCCACTTCTGCTCGTAGGCCAGAACCTCGTACGCGGCGCTGGCGGCTTTGCCCGCTTCCAGTTGCTTGCGACCCACGGCCTTGCCGACGGTCGGCGAGCCTCCCGGCGGCAGCGCCACGATGTCATCCGTCCACAGCGAAACCAGCGTCTCGACGTCGAAGGCCTTGGTGGCGGCGATGTCTTTCTGGTGCAGCTCTTCGATGGCTGCCAAGTCGGCGGCACGGCGTGCGTCTTCGTTCATCGTGGCGTGTAGGGCGATCAGCGTTCCCGCCGCCGCTACCAGCAAGAGTGCAGCGAGCCAGCGGCGCGGCCTGCGATTGTCAATCATGGAGCCTTCCTCTTCAAGTCTTGTGGCGCGGAATGGCTTTGCGGAATGCAGCCAGATACTTTTCGGGCAACGACCGCTTGTTGAAGTTACGGTCCACCACGATGTGCGTGGTCTCGCCCTCGGCCAGCAGTTCGCCGTCCGTGACGCGCCGGACCTCGTATCCGAAGTGCAGCAGGGAGTCGCGCAGGTTGCGCAGTTCCGTGCGCACGACAATCTCATCGTCGTAATGCGCCGGAGCCTTGTAGCGCACGCGCAGGTCCACCACCGCGATGTGGCAGTCGTCCTGCTCTTCCATTTCGCGATACTGGAAGCCGAGTTGGCGCAACGCCTCCACTCTTCCCACTTCGAACCATACGGCGAAGTTCGAGTGATAGACCACGCCCATGCGGTCCGTCTCCGCGTAGCGCACGCGGATGCGAGTTTCACTGGTCATTCGTTGGGCCACATACATTGCCGAACTGCCGAAATGGAGAATTGCCGAAGTTGGAGCGCCTGAGGTTCCAATTCCACAATTCGGCAATTCCGAAATTCGGCAATTATTTCCCCGTCCACTTCGCTTTCCGCTTCTCCAGGAACGCCGTCACGCCTTCCCGGAAATCCGCGGTCGCGCGGATGCGCGCGTTCTCTTCCTGGCCGAGTTGCATCTCGCGATCCAGTTGCGCCCGGGCATACTCGGACAGCAACGCCTTGGTCAGCCGGATGGAAGTCGGGCTGTTCTCCATCAGGGCGGCCGCCAGCTCCCGCGTGCGTGGCATCAGCTTCTCCGGTTCCACCACTTCGTTCACCAGGCCCATGCGATAGGCTTCCTCGGCGCCAAAGACGCGACCGGTCAGCAGAAGATCGCGCGCATGCTTTTCGCCCACCTGGCGCTTGAGCAGGGAAGAGACGATGGCGGGAATGAACCCGATGCGCACCTCGGTGTATCCGAACTTGGCATCCTTCGAGGCCAGCGTGAAGTCGCACGACGTGGCGATGCCGGTGCCGCCGGCGATCGCCGCTCCGTTCACCGCCGCGATGGTGGGCTTGGGAAAATCGTAGATGGAGCGGAACAGCAGCGCCATGCTTTCCGAATCCTTCAAGTTTTCCTCGAAGGAACGTCCCGCAGCACTAAGTGTTTTCAGGCTTTCCAGGTCCATGCCCGAGCAGAACGCCGAGCCGGCGCCGGTGAGCACCAGCACCTGCGACGCCGCGTGCCGCACCGCCTCCAGCGCCGCCATCAGTTCATCGATCAATTGGAAATTGATGGCGTTGCGCTTCTCCGGCCGGTTCAGCGTGATGGTGGAAACGCCGTCGGATTCCGCCAGCAAAACGGTTTTCAGTTCCATGGGGCCCGCTATTGTTTCACTTGTGCCTGGTGCGCTGCACCGATTTCCGCCGACATCCGCAATATGCCTTCCAGGGACGCCAGCTTGGGTGTCTCCGCTCCGCGCTTTCTCAACGCTTCCAGCGCCCGTTCCGTGGGGATGTTGCCGACGAGGAGGTCCTGCGCGAACGGGCATCCGCCCAATCCGCCGAGCGCGCAGTCGAACCGGCGCGCTCCGGCATCGTACGCCGCCAGGATCTTTTCCCCCGCCTGTTCCGGACGCGAATGCAAATGCGCCCCGATCTCGAGATACCCGTACCGTTCCGTCACGGTACTCACTACGTCGGAGATTGTTTTCGCATCCGCCTTGCCTATCGTATCCGCCAGCGAGATGGCGCGGATGTCCATGCTCTCCAGCAGCCCAACCGCTTCCACTACTTCGTCGGCGCTCCAGTCATCGCCGTACGGATTACCGAAGGCCATGGAAATGTACACCACCATATGGAGTCCGGCCTGGTGCGCTTTGAGGTCGACCTTTTCCAGCTCTTCCAGTGCGTCCTCCGGCGTCTGTTTCTGATTGCGCTCCAGGAAAGTCGGCGAGATCGAATACGGAAAGCCCAGTATGCGCACTGCCCCGGTTGTGATCGCCCGCTCCGCGCCCTTCTCATTCACCACGATGCCGATGATCTCGACGTCCTCCGGCGCCTGCAGTTGTCGCAACACTTCTTCCGAATCCGCCATCTGCGGAACCGCGGCCGGCGAAACGAACGACACCGCATCGATGTGCTTGAACCCCGCCTCGATCAACGCTCGCAGGTACGCAACTTTGATCTCGGTCGGTATCTGCCCTTTCAGCCCCTGCCAGGCATCGCGCGGGCACTCGATGAGTTTCACGGCATTCACCGTTCACCGCCCTTGCGGCGCATCCATCGCCACGCCAGCAGCAGGATTCCGACGAACCACGGCGCCATCCAAGCCAGCAAGCTGGACGCGAACGCCGCATCGCTCACCGCATAGCCGCCGAACGGCACGCTGTAGAAATGTCCTTCCCGGCGATATCGTGCGATGCCGATCCCCAGCACTCCGTAGGTCAGCAGCCCCAGCGGCAGCGAAATGACCAGCGCCCCGGCCACGTGCCCCAGCGCGGCCCACGCTCCGCCGCGCCCGGAGGATTTCAGCAGCAGCCACGCGCCCGTGCCGACGAACACCACGAAGATGAGCGGCAGGATAGGCACGGCTCACGTCTGCAGCACTCCCGTCTTGAACTCCGCCACATGGGGGTTGAGGGCCGCCGCTTCCAGCGCCAGCGCGATGGCTTCGCGCGTTTCCAGCGGGTCCAGGATCTTGTCGATCCACAACCGCGCCGCGCCGTAGCGCGGGTCGGTCTGCTCGTCGTAGGTCTGCTTCACGGATTGGAACAGCTCGCGCCTTTCCTGTTCGCTCAGCTTTTTGCCGCCGCGCTCCAGTTGCTTGATCTTGATCTCCACCAACGTGCTCGCGGCCTGCTCCCCACCCATCACGGCGTAGCGGGCCGTGGGCCACGCGAAGACGAAGCGCGGGTCGTAGGCCTTGCCGCACATGGCGTAATGCCCGGCGCCGAACGAGCCTCCCAGGATCACCGTGATCTTGGGCACCACCGAGTTCGACACCGCGTTCACCATCTTCGCCCCGGCGCGGATGATGCCGCTCCACTCCGCGTCCCTTCCCACCATGAACCCGTTCACGTCGTGCAGGAAGACCAGCGGCACCAGGTTCTGGCTGCAATCCATGATGAAGCGCGCCGCCTTCTCCGCCGAATCCGTGTAGATCACGCCGCCGAACTCCACCCGCTTGTGCCCGGCGTGATCGATCTGGGTGACGTGGGTCTTCTGGTTGGCCACGATGCCCACCGCCCAGCCGTTCACGCGCGCATATCCGCACAGCACCGTTTCGCCGTATTCCGGCTTGTACTCGTCGAAGCGGCTGCCGTCCACGAGGCGCGCGATGACCTCCTTCATGTCGTACTGCCGCGACGGATCGGATTCGAAGATGCCGTACAGTTCTTCGGCCGCGAAGGCCGGCGGCTCCGGCCGCTTGTGGTCGAACGGCGCCGCCGGCCGCCGGCCCATCTTCTCCACCAGCGCCCGGATGCGCGCCAGGCAGGCCTCGTCATTGGGCTCCCGGAAGTCGATGGTGCCGGAAATCTCGGCGTGCACGCGCGCCCCGCCCAGGTCCTCCGCGGAAACCTTCTGCCCGATCGCCGCCTGCACCAGCGCGGGTCCGGCCAGGAACAATCCGCTGCCGTCGGTCATCAGGATGTGGTCGCACATCACCGGCAGGTACGCGCCCCCCGCCACGCACATCCCCATGATGGCGGTGATCTGCGGGATGCCCATGGCTGACATCACGGCGTTGTTGCGGAACACGCGCCCGAAATCGTCCGTGTCCGGGAACACGTCTTCCTGCAGCGGCAGGAACACGCCCGCCGAGTCCACCAAGTAGATGGTGGGAATCCGGTTCTCGATGGCGATGTTCTGCGCCCGGATGACCTTCTTCGCCGTCATGGGAAAGAACGCGCCCGCTTTCACCGTGGCGTCGTTCACGATCAGCATGAACAGCCGCCCGTGGACTCGCCCCAACCCGGTCACTACGCCCGCGGCCGGCGCCCCGCCCCACTCTTCATACATGCCGTGCGCCGCGTGGATCCCCAGCTCGAACAGCGAAGTTCCTGCGTCGAGCAGCAGCCCGATGCGTTCCCGCGCCGTCAACCTTCCCTTCTTGTGCTGCGCTTCGATGGCTTTCGCACCGCCGCCGTCGCGGATTCTTTCTTCTTCATTGTGGATGGCGGCGGCCAGGTCGGCCATGGCCCGCATGTTCTTCTCGAACCGCGCTGAGGTGGGATCGACGCGCGAGCTCAGCGCATGCGCGCGCGCCGCGGGCGAACTGGGCTTGCCGGTCATGGTGGGAAGGGCGAATGGTTAGGGTAAATGAGCCGCGCGAGGTCGGCAATTCAGGCGGCGGAGCGCAAAGCGGAGAGCGCCAACGCCACCGGATCGTCGGCCACGGCGTCCACCAGGCCGATGCGCAACGCCTCCGTCGCGTGCAGCTTTTCCGCCGCTGTGAACATGGCGAGCGCCCGGCCCTTGCCGATCAGCCTGGGCAGCCGCTGCGTTCCGCCCCAGCCGGTCATCAGGCCCAGCGCCGCGCCGCGATGTCCGAACAGGGCGTGGGGCGCGGCGATGCGTCCGGCGCAGGCCAGCGCCAGGTCCAGCCCTCCTCCCATGCAATAGCCGGAGATCGCGGCAATCGCCGGGGCAGGGAAGTTGTCCATGGCGTCCATCAGCGCCTGTCCCTCGCGTGCAAATTCCAGCGCCTCCGGGCCGGAGAGGGCCGCAATCTCATTCAGGTCGGCGCCCGCCGAAAAGAAACGGTGGTTCCCGGTGAGGATGAGCGGCAGCGCGGGCCGGGCGCGTGCCAGCTCCCCAACCGTTTGCGTAAGGTTCCGGATGCATTCCCGCGTCAACCGGTTGGTGCTGTCCGCCGACTCCAGCCGGATGAGGTTGCAGCCTCCTCGTTCTTCCAGCTTGGGGAAAGTAGAACTCAAGCGGGATGCTGGCAGCGGCGAGCGGAAAGCGAAAGGCGGAGGGCGCATTTCATGCCGGCACGCCGCGCGGCTTCACGTTGGCGCGGATGAACTGCACGATCTCCTGCAGCGACGTCCCCGGCTGGAAGAT
>DATIGQ010000164.1 GCA_035454605.1 Terriglobales bacterium | reverse complement strand
GTACTTCCAGCCCTTCTCCCGCAGGTAGCGGTGCAGTGTAGCGATAATGTCGATGTCCTCGGTCACCGTGTCGGTGGAGAACCCGCCCGCCAGCACCACCGTCTCCTTGTGCAGCATGCAGAAGGCGCCGCTCACGATGAAAGTCGCCTGCAGGAAGTTCCACGCCGGCCGCCCGAACATGAAGGCGCGGATGTATTCCACGACTTGGCACATCTCCAGCCAGCTCGTAGGCAGTCCCACTTCCGCAATCTGCCCGTCCTTCAGCTTGCAGCCGTTGGCGATACGAACGATGCCGCCGCTCACCACCGTGTTCACGCTGGAGTGCATCACCGGCGCCATCAGCCGCAGCAGGGCATCGCGCTCGATGATCGAGTCCGCGTCCACGGTGCAGAAGTATGGGCTGCGCGCCATGTTGATGCCCACGTTCAGCGCGTCCGGCTTGCCCCCGTTTTCCTTGGAGATCAGCGTCAGTTCCGGCCGCCGGTGGTTGTGGTAGAAGGCATAGGGCTTCTTGGCCGGCACCTGCTCGCGATAGATCAAATCCATGCGCACCAGCTGGAACGCGTCCACCAGCGCCTGCACCGTGCGGTCGGTGGAGCCGTCGTCCACCACGATGATCTCTTTCTCCGGATAGTTCAGGTTCAGCAGCGCCGTCACCGTATCCACGATCGCCGCTTCCTCGTTGTAGGCCGGCACGATCAAAGCCACCGGCGGCGTCACCGGTGAATCCGCCAGGTCGGCGTAGCCCCGGCTGCGGGCATACTTGGAGTGCTGGGTCACGCTGTACAGCGAGATCGCCATCAGCACCGTGTACCCCAGGTTGGTCACGATGAAATAGATGAGGATCAGCGTGTTCAGATAATCCAGGACGCGTAGTGCGATGTGCTCTCCCATGCTTTATCCCCGGCTCGGGAATCCCCGGCCCGATGATCCCGACCCCGACGGAAATCCGCGCCCCGACGAGGACGTCGACGACATCTGGCCGCTGCGGCTCACCGCCTGCCGCAGCAAGTCCCGCGCCTTGTCGCCCACCGGCCCGCCGTCGGTTTCGGCCAGCGTCTCCAGGATCGACATGTACTTGGCGGTCGGCGCCACCATCAGCGCATCCATCAGGAGAACGCGCGCCTCTTGCGGGATGCGCGCTGCCACCGCGTTGAGCAGCAGCGAAGTCTTGCCCATGGTGGCCATCTTGCGGCACACCGCATCCGCCAGCCGCGAGCCTTCGCCGCCCGAGGCCAGCGCCGTCACCAGTTGCTCGATCATCCCCGTGCGTTGGATCTCTTCCGCGATCTGCTCGCTCTCGTAGCGGTCCGAGGTCGCCGCGAAGTAGCGGAACAACTCGTTCAAACCCGACATGCCGAAGGCCCGCAATGTCCCCACCGCCGCCTCCCGCACCCGCCACTTGGAGTCCGACAGGCAGCGCAGGATGTCCGGGATCAAGTCCCCGTAATAGCGGTCGCCGCACACCCGCACCGTGTGCAGGCGTACAAACTCATTCTCATCCTTCAGCAGCTTGCGCAGCGCATCCGCGGCCTGGGCGTCGCGGAACTGCGCCACCAGCGCCGCGCTCCGCGCCCGCACGTCGGCGAACACGTCGTTCACCGAGTGCTCCAGCAACAACGCGCACAGTTCGTCCGGGAATCCGCGCCGCGTCAATTGCATGCTCCGGCCCGCGCGCCCGGATATCTCCCGCATCGTGTCCACCACGAAAAAGCGCAGCCGTCGGTTGGGATGCCGCACGTAGGGCACGAACAGTTCCAGGTCGCTCATCTGGTAGGAGCACAAGGCCGCTTTGGTGGAGCGCAAGGAAACATCGTTGCCCTCCTCCAGCGCCTTGCGCAGCTCCTCCAGGAGCAGCGGAATGGCCGCCGGATGTCGCGCCCGCCCCATGGCCGCCACCGCTACGCTGCGCACCTCCGTAGCCGGATCGTGCAGCGCTTCCGCCATGAACACGTGGGCGTAATCTCCTGCCAGGCTGCCCAGCTTGTCCACCGACAGCGCCCGGGGTACGCAGAAGATCCGCAGACGACGGAAGTGGTTCAGTGCGCTCTTGCGCACTTCCGTACTTACCGCGGTTTTTTCCTTGTTCAGCGAGCGCTTCATCAATTCGGAGGCGCGCGCGCGCCCGAACGCCGTCCGCGCCCAGCCATCCACGTAGCCCAACGCGAAGAGCAGCTCGCTCACCCGTTCCAGCGCCTGCCCCACCACGATGGTCGGCGAAGTGATGCGCCCCGTGCCCGACTGCACCCGGCCCGAACTGGAGGCAATCCGCCCCGAGCTCGAACTGGCGCGCACCCCCGAGGACGACGACACGTGCCGCGGCGCCGCCAGTCCCGCCAAACCTTCCCGCAGCAGGTCCAGGACGCCGTCTTTCTCTGCCTCGCTGCGCGCATCCCGCAACAACTGCGCCGTCGGTTCCACTCCTACCGAGAGCGCCATGAAGTCCGCCACCGCCCGCCGGTAGCGTTCTTTGGCCTCGTCCTTGGTCCGGTAATACCTGGTCCGGGCCCAGCGTCGATAGAACACGAACACCAGGAACACCAGGTTGACGATCACCACCGCGGCCAGCAGCCACACGGTGATCAGAATCAAGTCTTCAAACAGAAGCACGGGACCGCCTCAGACAGCAAAGTTGCACTTCAGGTCTCACTGTTTGCGCTCTTGGGCTTTGCGCAATCAGTCCGTCGGGGGGCGAACATAGGCTACCGCTCGCCGGAAAGTTCTTTTCCTGCCGCCACTTCCGGCACGGCCCGCCTCTCTAAAGCGAGCCAGTATACCTAAGGACATGTTTACCGGAAAATAAATTCCGCGGGAACCCCACTTAGGTGCCATTACGGATGGGATACTCGCCCGTAATCCCAATCAGGGAAAGGCAGTTACCGGCGCTCCTCGATCAACCGGAATATCCTCTTCAGCACCTCGTCCAGGCCCAGGTGGGTGGTGTCCAGAACGACCGCGTCCGCCGCCGGCTCCAACGGCGAAGCCTGCCGCGTCCGGTCTCTCCGGTCGCGCTCCTTCAACTCCTCCGCCACCGCTCCGCGCGCCTTCTCCCGCACGGCATGCTGCTTCAGCCGCCGCTCGCTGCGCACGGCCGGTTCGGCCTCTAGAAAAATCTTCAGGTCGGCGTCGGGAAAGACCTTGGTTCCAATGTCGCGGCCCTCCATGACCACGCCCCCGCCCTTGCCCATCTCCCGCTGCCGGGCCACCATCCACTCCCGCACCTGGGGATGCAGCGAGACCCGCGACGACGCCTCGCTCACGTCCGCCTCGCGGACGCGCCGCGAAACGTCTTCCCCGTCGAGCAGCACGCGGTTCCCGTCCTCGACCGGCTCCAGTTCAATGCGCGACTGCCGCGCCAATTTCGCCAGCGCCGGCCCGTCATCGAACGAGAGATCGTTTCGTATCGCCTTGAGAGCCAGTGCCCGGTACATCGCCCCGCTTTCGATATTCACGTAGCCCAGCTTGCGCGCCACGCGTGATGCCACCGTGCTCTTGCCCACACCGGCAGGACCGTCAATGGCGATGATCAGCTTCCTGGCTTGGCTCATGGTTTCTCCGTCGCCACCGCCCGCGGTTCCGCGGCGCGCAGTGGCGCCAGTTCCACCAGCGTCGTCGATCCCACGCTGCGGAAGGCCAATTCGCGCGCCGCCAGCAGGGCGTTGACGTTCTCGCGCACCCGGGAGCGCGGCGCCAGCAGCGAGAAGAACTCCTCGATCTGCTTGCGTTCCGCCGCCACCACCGCTTCCAGATAACGCGAGATCAGGGCAGAGAGCGCCTCGCCGACACTTAACTGCAATCCTTCCCGCACGGCTTCTGGCGCCCAGCGCAGCAGCGTGTCCCAGAGCGCGCCTTCGCCGGCGCGGTAATCCACGCGGGTGATGCGCAGCCGCGACCACAGCTCGCCCAGGGCGCGGTCCAGGGCCGCTTCCGAAGGCTCCCCGCCCAGCGCCTG
>DATIGQ010000163.1 GCA_035454605.1 Terriglobales bacterium | reverse complement strand
CTGACCGAAGACGTCCTCAGGCGGCAGTGCTCGCGCGCCTTCCGTGGCATCTCCGCAAAAAAAGCCGCGAAGCTGGTGGTCGCCTATGAGCCGGTGTGGGCCATCGGGACGGGCAAGACGGCCACGCCGCAACTGGCCTCTGACGCGCACGAAGTCATCCGCCGCGAGGCCGCGAAATCCTTCGGCGACGCCTTCGCGGCCGGTCTGCGCATCCTTTATGGGGGCAGCGTCAAGCCGGAGAACGCCTCCGCCCTGATGGTGCAAGCCGAGATCGACGGGGCCCTGGTCGGCGGCGCTTCCCTCGACCCCAAGTCCTTCGCCGCCATCGTCAAGTACTAGCGCGCAGCGCGGCCTCGGTTGTGGCGCCCGTCCGGCGGCCCCGGGCCGCCTACGCCCCTTTGCTATAATCTCGATGGGAGCGAGATTCCCGGCTCCTCTCTCCGTGCGCACGCAGTGAGTGCGCGTCTGGTGTGGCATCGTGCGGAAGTGGTGGAATTGGCAGACACACCATCTTGAGGGGGTGGCGCCGAAAGGCATGCGGGTTCAAATCCCGCCTTCCGCACCATCAGGGGATTACTAGAAACAGAGATTGTCAGGCAGCGATTCTCTAGGCAGAAATTCCAGAAGCGGAGATGCTCGAAGCAGAAATGCTCGCGACGGCGTTGAGCAAGCGGCGCGAAGACTGATTGGGATCGAGGAGTCACTCAGAGATGATTATTGCGGTGACCGTTGTACACGTATTGGTATGCGTTTTCCTGGTGGTGGTGGTGCTGCTGCAGCACGGAAAGAGCGCCGACATCGCGGCCGCGTTCGGCGGCATGGGAAGCCAGACGGCATTCGGGCCGCGGGGCACGGCTACGCTGCTCTCCAAGGCGACCACGGTGGCCGCGGTGGTGTTCCTGCTGACGTCCATCTCGCTGACCATCTTGTACACGAAGCAGAGGCCGGGCACGGGATCGGTGCTGGAAGGTGAGAAGCCGGCCGCCACCGAGACGCAGCCCGCGCAGCAGGCTCCAGCTCAAGCGCCAGCGCAGCAGCCCGCGGAGCAACCGGCGGCGCCGCAACAGTAGGCATTCAGCACTCAGCACTCAGCAGGCAGCGACCAGCGCCTGGGAAGGCCTCCAGCGAGGAGGCCTTTGGTGTTTTGGAATCCGCCGCGGAAGCGCAACCGGCGGGTTAGGATGGAACGCGATGATCCACGAGATCCTGCCGGTGGGGCCGTTGCAGTGTAATTGCTCCGTCGTGGGCGACGAGGGCACGCGCGAAGCGATGGTCATCGACCCGGGCGATGACATCGAGGACATCCTCGAGATCGTGAACCGGCACGGGCTCACGGTGAAGCAGATCGTGATCACGCACGCGCACATCGACCACATCGGCGGGGCAATGAAGTTGAAAGCGGCCACGGGCGCGCCGGTGCTGATGAACCAGAACGACCACGCCATTTTGAACTTGCTGGAAGAGCACGCGCGCTGGCTGGGCATGAAGCCGCCGGGGAAGGTGGCGACCGACGCTGGCCTGGAAGACGCGGACAAGGTGAGCGCGGGCGGCATCACGGCGCAGGTCATGCACACGCCGGGACACACCGAGGGCAGCGTTTGCCTGTACATCCCCGAGGAGAAGACGCTGATCGCGGGCGATACGCTGTTCGCGGGGAGCATCGGGCGGACGGACCTGCCGGGCGGGTCGTCGCGCAAGATCATGGAGTCGCTGCGCGAGCGAGTGATGAAGCTGCCGGACGAGACGCTGGTCGTGCCCGGCCACGGTCCCATTACACAGATCGGGCGGGAGCGGGAGACGAATCCGTTCGTGCTGGGGCTGGTGAGGTTGTGAGGGCGCGTCATCCCCGTTAGCGCCCAACTGCAGGACGCGGCGTTGCGCGGCACGAGTGTGCTTAGGGAGCGAGGACGCGGGCTGCAGCGCGCTCGAAGGCGGCCAGGGCGGCGGCGTCGAAGAGGACGAAACGGACGAGTTCAATCTCGTTCTGTGTGCCGAGAAAATCGCGGACGGTGGTGAGGGCGATGGGTGCGGCTTCGTCGAGCGGGTAGCCGTAGGCGCCGGTGGAGATAGCGGGAAAGGCGATAGAACGCAGGCCGTGGCGGGCGGCGAGCGAGAGCGAGTTGCGATGGGCGGCGGCGAGCAGTTCGGCGTCGCGCGGGCGACCGCTGTAGACCGGGCCGACGGCGTGGATGACGTGGCGGGCTTTCAGCCCGTAGCCCCGGGTGATGCGGGCCTCGCCGGTGGGACATCCGCCGAGGGTGCGGCATTCGGCCAGCAACTGAGGCCCGGCGGCACGGTGGATGGCGCCATCGACACCGCCGCCTCCCAGCAGCGAAGTGTTGGCGGCATTGACGATGGCGTCGACGTCCTGGTGGACGATGTTGCCCTGAAGGAGCTCGATGGAGGCGGGGCCGAGGCGAAGAAGCATGGACACAGTTTCGAGTTTCGGATTTCGAGTTTCAAGTGAAAGACACGCCCCGCCGCCCCGAGGGGCGATGGTAGACATGGGGGCCCTCGACTTCGCGCTGCTTCGGCGAAGGAGCCTCCGTCGAACTCCGCTCGGGATGACAAGAAAGAACAAAGCCGCGCGCGAGGCGCGGCTTGCGGAAACGAAAGCGGTTACGGCGTGACGTCCTGGTAGGCCTTGAGGATCTTGGGCGAGATGAGGCGGTTGTCCGGGGCGGTGAAACCGGCGGTCTTCTTGGCGACCTTGAAGTGGTCGCTGGCCTCGTTGATGAGCCTCCGTTCATCGGTGCGCTCGCCGTTGAGATAGAACTTGGTGAGCTTGGTCACGCCCAGATAGAACTGGCTGAGGGCGGTCTTGGACCCGTTGAACTCCAGGTAGTCGCGGATGTGGACTTCGGCCTGATCGTACTTGCCCTGATAGAACTCCCCGATGGCACGGGCGAGCAGGATGTCCGCCTCGGAGGTGGCCTTGGGCGCCTGGGTGCCAGTCTCCTTGGGCAACGTCTCCAGACCTAGGCGGGCCTGGCGGTTGCTGGGGTCAGCGCCCAGCGCGGCCAGGAACTTGCTCCGGGCAACCGGAATGTTGCCAGTGGCCTTGGCGGCATCGGCTTCACGCAACAGTTTGGCCACATCCACCTGCGGACGTGCGGGTTCCTTCACCGCAGCCTCAACCACACGGCTGGGAGTGGGTCTCGAAGAGCTGGGCGTTGGGGCCGGAGGCTTGGCAGCCGTGGTGGTGGGCGCGGGTGCGGTGGTCGTGGGAGCCGGGGCGGAAGCCTTGGCCAGCTCGGTTTGCATGCGCTGAGCCTTGCCGCGAGGATCGCCGGGGCCGTCGGGCTTGATGGTGGCGGCGTCGTTGTAGGACTGAAGCGCGCCACGGAAATTGCTGGCGGAGGCCAGGCGGTCGCCCTCGCCCATGGCTTGCTCGTATTCGCGGATCTTGTTCAGGTAATTCTTGGCCTCGCCCTCGCGGCGGCCGCTGATCTGGCCGAACAGACTCTTGGCGGAGTTGAAGTTGTTGCCCTGGTAGGCGCCGACGGCGTCGTCGAACTTCCCGCTCATGGCGGCCTCATTGGCTTCATTGGCCTTGGCCGCTTTGGCGGCGGGGATACGGCTGGCAAGGTACTGTTTGGCTTCGTCGAGCCGGGGGCCGCCGCGGATGTTGCGGAACTTCTGCTCGGCGTCGTCCCAGCGGCCGGCATTGAACGCGGCAACACCTTCCTGGAAGCGATCCTCGTTGCGCTTGCGTTCGCGCTCAGCCTCCTGCTTCATGACGTTGCAGTTCATTTGCGCGTCTTTGTACTTGGCGTCCATCCTGGCGAGTTCGCAATAAGCGCGAGCCGCGTCCTCGACCTTGCCCGCCGAAGCCGCGGCCTGGGCCTGCTTGTAAAGGTCATCCTTCTTGTCGGCGAAGGCGGAAAGCGGCACCAGCAGAAAGACTGCCAGGCCCAGCCAGACAACGCGGCGATCAGTAGTTTCTGAGGATCTCATCCACATCGATAGCCTCGAAGACGGGCGTGTAGCTGCCCGGAGATTCCACGGTGACGGTAAGGGTTTCCGTTTTCTCGACACCACTGGGGCCGGCGACCACGACCTTGTATTCGCCGGGCGGAACGCGCAGGCGGAGCGGGGTATGGGATTCGGCGGGCAAGGGCATGGGCTCGCCGCTGCCATTGGTAACGCTCTTCACCGTGCCCCACGGCACGGCGTTGATCTCCACATACGCCGTGGACTCAGGAGCGCCCGTGCGCAAAGCGAAGTAGCCGCCCACCGCGAGGACGAGCAGGACGACGGCACCGATGGCGCCATACATCACCATCGGTGAGCGGGCTGGCGCAGGCGGCGGAATGGGCGGACGCGCCACCGGAGGCTGGGGCACGGAGGGAGCGCGAGCGGGAGCGGCAGGCGCGGGACGGCCCCGCGCCGGGGCGGGCGCCGGGGCTTCCACTTCCGTGGAACCGGCGACCATGGTCTGGCCGGCGGCGGCTTCCGCGGAGCCGGCGACGATGGTCTTGCCCAACTCGACCTCTTTCTGCATGCGGGAGGCGCCCGCCGAAGCGTCTTTGCGCAGGGACTCCCACTGCGTGCGCAATTCGGCAGGGGCGGCGGAAACGAGGTCAGCGACGGCTTCCAGGCCCTTGAGGGCAGCGGCGTACTGGCGGCCGAGCAGGAGGGCGCGGGCGTCGCGCACCGCCTTCTCCAGGGCGGTCTTGGCGATGGCAGCGCGCTTGGCTTCCAGGTCGGTGAGCGCCTGCTTCAGTTCCGGGGTCTCGCCGTAGGTCTTCTTGCAGGCCTCGAGAATCTTAACGGCAGCGGTGAAGTCGCCCTTGGTGGCGGTCTCGCGCGATTTCTCGATGGCGCCGGCGACGCCCTTGATCTGGTCCTGCTCGGTGCGAGCCTTTTCCAAAAGCGCCGTGAAGGCGCTGGAACGAGCGAAGGATTTGGGCTGTTTCTCCAGGAACGCGACGGCTTCGTCGACGTTGCGGGCGTCGAGCAGGCGCTTGGCGCGGGTGATGGCCCCTTCCACCTTCTTGTTGAACTCCCCGACGTGACGCTTGGCTTCGGCGAGGACGACTTTGAGCTCCTCGTCGGGCGTGTCCTTTATGGTGGCTTCCAGGACGGAGACGGCGCGCTCGTATTCCTGGTCGGTGATGAGGCGCTGGGCCTCTTCGGCGGCGGCCTCGATCTTGCGGCGGCGGGCCTGGGTCACGGCCTCGTCGCGCGCGAACTGCAACAGATCGTTGATCTCGGCCGAGCCCTCAACCTCGACCTGGGCGTCTTCCAGGATCTTGACGGCGGCGGCGTAGTCCTTCTTGCCGAGGGCCTTGCGCGCCTCGGCGATGAACTCGGCCTTGCGCTTTTCCACCTTCTCGCGCTCGGCGGAATCGCGCACTACGGCCAGCAGGGACTGCAGGCGGCGCTCACCGGGAGCCTTCTGCACTGCCCTTTCAAGGACGGCCTGAGCCTCGGCCTGCTTGCCCGCAGCCACCAGTTGATTAACCTCGGCCACCTGCTCCTCGACGAACTTCTTGCGGTCCGCCGTTTCCTTCTGCTTGTCGGCCAGGGCCTTGAGCTTGAGCAAGGCAGGATCGCTGGGGAACTTCTGGAGGGCGGCGTTGGCCTGCTCGGAAGCCTCCGCGTACTGTTCGCGGTTGAGCAGGTCCTGAATCTCGCTGCTCAACTTATCCAGATCACGGCGCCGCTGCTCCTGTTCGCGGCCGCTGGAGGCCAGGTTCTTGAGGGCATGGACTTCGGGACTGGCCGGATCGACCTGCTCCGCCTTGGTGAGAACCTCAAAGGCAGAGGTGAACTTGCGCCCGGAGATGGCCTTGCGAGCCTCCTCGAGATATCCCTGCACCTGCTTCTGGCGCCGCTTTTCTTCCAATTCCTTGCTGACGGCCGCATGCAAGGCCTTGGCCTGGGTGTTATCGGCATCGGCAGCCAGAACCTCATCCAGGGCTTTGGCGGCGGCTTCCAGGTCGCCGTCATGCTGCGCGGACTCGGCGCGGGCCAGGCCCTCATCGACCTTCTTCTTCTTGTCGCGAGCCGC
>DATIGQ010000162.1 GCA_035454605.1 Terriglobales bacterium | reverse complement strand
GTGCGTGCAGGTTGTTTCCCGGCTCCGTGAAGAGTGGCGGGACGTGACAGCTCGCGCAGTTCGCTTTGCCGTTGAAGATTGCCTTTCCACGTGCCGCGGGTTCCTTGGCGTAACTGTCCTCCGGAGGCTTCGCAGCCGGGATGGCAAGCTGATAGAAGTGAAGAGCCGCCAGTTTCGAGGTGACCAGATCTGGCTTACCGCGCGTGTTGCCAGAGCCGCTTTTCGCGGCCACCGGGTACTGGTCCTTGTTGCTAAACCGGGCGTCGAAGAAGATGCCCGAGCCGTGCATTTCGGTGGCGGCGACATAGGCGTTCCAGTAGGTAACGGATCCAAAGCCCGTCCAGGTGTGCAGGTTCACGCCCGCCAGGCCGAATGCGGGCGGAATGAGGGTGCCAGCCTGTTTCCCGTCGGGTCGGAAAGCCTTGCCGTCCTTGTCGAGTACAGCGTCGAACCGCCCCGGGCCCCAGCTGTTGAAGACCTTCTTTACCGTCTCGACGTCCACGCCAAGGAGGTCGGAATAAGGCTTCAGGTTCGGCGCGAGCGAGACGATCAGGCCGACGTTCAGATCGCGGTTGGCCCAGCCGTCCAGGCGCTTTCCAATGCCGGGTGCGAAGGAGTCGTCGACCGTCGAGTGGCACAAGGAACACTGAAGACCCATGGACTGCAACCTGCCGTTCGCATCAAAGATGCCCGTCACGCCAACCACCGAGTTCAGTTTGAGCAGGGCGAGTGTGACCGCAGGATCGTCGAGGTTGACCTTGCCTTGCTTGAGCTCTTGCTTCAACGAGTCAGGCAGGGCGTCGGCATCCACCTTAAGGCCCACCGACAAGGCGGTCTTTGGGCTCACCCCGCCCCCCACACCGCCGTTTTTCTCGCCGGCGATGGCCTGGTGCAGTTTGAGCGTGTCACCCCAGAAGGCCTCGCTGCCAAAGGTGTCGTAGCGGAAGACTTGCCTGCCTTCTGCCATCATCCTTTCGGCGTTGTCTTGAACGAGAGAATCAAACTGCGAAGGTGCCGCGCCTTGCGTGTTACCTCGCTGTGCTCGGCCATCGGCGGAGGCATCGGCACTCAGGCGTGATTGCGTTACAAACTGCACCGACAGCAAGACACCGGTAACGGCCGCGGCGATGACCGCAAAACGCAAGACCTTCCGTTGGATAACCATCCGACTCCCCGCTGTCGCCGCCTCCGAGACATGCTACAAACGGCGAAGGCGAGTTGTCTGTCCACTCTTGAACACCCCCCCCTTTCCGGGAGGCCGGGTGCGACCGCGCGGCGATTGCGCGACCAGATCACGAAAGGTGTGCGTAAGGGAACATACACGCACCGGCGAAGCTTCTAGGATGCCGTAGCAGGGAGAAAGTAAAACGACGATAGTGCGTCATCCTGACCTGCCCTGAAGGAACCGGATCACCACATCAGCCGCGTGATTGAACGAAGCGGCCCTTCGTCGATTCGAAGCCGTCCTGGCAACGGTTTTCAAGAACAACCGTAAGCGACAGTTTCTGACTATGGAGGTCAGCGATGATACGAACATTCACTCTTGCTCTCTGCTTCCTGCTTGCCACCGGTGCGGCCTATGGTGCGAGTAAGGAGCAAAAGCGTCTGAACAATGCCGGGATCGTGATGGAAGAGATCATGAACATTCCCGACAGCATCCCGCAAGACCTGTTGAAGAAGGCCGAGTGCGTCATTGTGATTCCTTCCGTCAAGAAGGTAGCGATCGGATTCGGGGGAAGCTATGGCCGCGGGGCGATGGTCTGCCGATCGGGCAAGACCTTCGATGGTCCGTGGGGCGCTCCCGCCATGTACGCCCTGGAGGGCGGCAGCTTCGGACTGCAACTCGGCGGACAAGCGACCGATCTCATTCTCCTGGTGATGAATGAGAGAGGCGTAGATTCCATTCTCAGCAGCAAGGTAAAGCTGGGCGCGGATGCCTCCGCTGCGGCCGGCCCCAAAGGCCGGGACGCTCAAGCCGCCACCGATGCGTTCATGCAGGCGGAGATACTCAGTTACTCCCGTTCGCGCGGTCTCTTCGCCGGCATTTCCCTGGCGGGTTCCACCATTCGTCCGGACAACGACGCCAACGCACGCGTCTATGGGCGTTCCATCACGGCACGAGAGATCGTGCGGGACAATAAAGTGCGGATTCCCGCTAACGGCCGCCGTCTGGTTCTTTCCCTGCAGAAGAATGCTCCACAGAATAACTCGACTGCAGCCTCGGGCACGTAGCCGGGTGTGAGCCATTTTGGGGACAGTATTCGTCAATGAGTTCAGGCAAACATAACCGCGATTACCAAAAAGGAGATTTCATCGTGAAACGACTTGGCATCGTATTACTGCTGCTGCTCATCGCGCTTCCGGTCTTCGCCCGAAGCGGTCCGAAGCGCGGAGAACTCGTCCGTGCTGACTATGGCTGGGGGGACACCTGGGTGGATGTGACGGAGCGTGTGCGTTCGCTCATCCGCGGTCAGTCCCTGAATTTCCGCGCCGACAACGCGACCCTTGGTGTGGACCCTCGACCGGGGAAGGATCAGGCGCTTCGCCTGCACCTCCGGGACAAGCAGGGCCGCACCCGAGTAGTGACCTTCCATGAGAACGAGAACGTAAGGCTCCAACCGGTGTGGAGTGCGGCGGTCAGTTCCGCTGGACTGCAGATCCTTCGTGGCACCTATGGCGCCGGCAACCGGACCATGGATGTGACCGACCGCTTAAGGCGACAGATCCAGAATGGCCAGCTCAACCTCCAGGTGACCAACAACGCCATGGGCGGTGACCCGGCCGAAAACCAAGCCAAAACGCTCACCGTGCAGCATTCCTTCAACGGGCGGACGGGCCAGGTGGTCATCAACGAAGGCGACTATCTCCGACTGCCGGACACCAGCTACGAGGGGAGTCTGCAGATCCTTCGTGGCACCTATGGCGCCGGCAACCGGACCATGGATGTCACCGACCGCCTAAGGCGACAGATCCAGAATGGCCAGCTCAACCTCCAGGTGACCAACAGCGCTATGGGCGGTGATCCGGCCGAGGGCCAATACAAGACGCTCACCGTGCAGCATTCCTTCAACGGGTGGACGGGCCAGGTAGTCATCAACGAAGGCGACTATCTCAGGCTGCCGGACAGCTACCAGGGTAGCCTGCAGATTCTTCGTGGCACCTATGGCGCCGGCAACCGGACCATGGATGTCACTGACCGCCTAAGGCGGCAGATCCAGAACGGCCAGCTCAACCTCCAGGTGACCAACAACGCCATGGGCGGTGATCCGGCCGAAAACCAAGCCAAAACGCTCACCGTGCAGCATTCCTTCAACGGGCGGACGGGCCAGGTGGTCATCAACGAAGGCGACTATCTCCGACTGCCGGACAACAGCTACCAGGGGAGTCTGCAGATCCTTCGTGGCACCTATGGCGCCGGCAACCGGACCATGGATGTGACCGACCGCTTAAGGCGACAGATCCAGAATGGCCAGCTCAACCTCCAGGTGACCAACAACGCCATGGGCGGTGACCCGGCCGAGGGCCAAGACAAGACGCTCACCGTGCAGCACTCGTTCAACGGCCAGCCGGGCCGGATAGTCATCAACGAAGGCGACTATCTCAGGCTGCCGGACAGCTACCAGGGCAGCCTGCAGATCCTTCGCGGCACCTATGGCGCCGGCAACCGGACCATGGATGTGACCGACCGCTTAAGGCGGCAGATCCAGAACGGCCAGCTCAACCTCCAGGTGACCAACAACGCCATGGGCGGCGACCCGGCCGAAGGCCAAAACAAGACGCTCACTGTGCAGCATTCCTTCAACGGGCGGACGGGCCAGGTGGTCATCAACGAAAGCGACTATCTCTACCTTCCGGTCCAAAACGCAACCTCAACCTCACAGTACATTCGGTGTGAGTCCGGCAACAATGAGCGACGGTACTGCCGGATTGATAGCCGGGGCGGAGTGCGTTTGTCCCGTCAGCTCAGTGATGCTCGCTGCACCCAGGGATCCACCTGGGGATACGACAGCGAAGGAGTCTGGGTGGACAACGGCTGCCGCGCGGAATTCGAGGTGAGCTCGCTCCTGGGTTCGAATGTGGGATCCGGAGGAGCCTACACGACCATTCCCAGCGGGACGCAGCTCGCGATCCGAACCAACGAAGTCATCGATTCCAAAACCGCCAACGTGGGGCAGACCTTTTCCGCTGTGATGGATAAGGATGTCCTCGATGGCGCAGGTACGGTTACGATTCGGAAGGGTTCTGATGTCGACCTGGTGATTCGAAGCACGGCTGGCTCCGATCTGGTGCTGGACATCGATTCGCTGACCGTGGGAGGGAACCGATACTTCGTCAGTACCGGGGACCTGGAACGCAGCGGACGCGATGGACTCGGCGCCAACAAACGGACTGCGGTACTGGTGGGTGGCGGTGCGGCCGTGGGCGCCATTATCGGCGCCATTGTCAGCGGCGGTAAGGGTGCTGCCATTGGCGCGGGCATCGGCGCGGCAGGTGGTGTCGCCGGGCAAGTCTTGACCGGAGGCAAAGAGGTGCGGGTTCCGGCAGAGACCCTCCTGAGTTTCAAGCTCGACCAGGATCTGCGCTTGCAACCTTAGCAACCAATGTTGTGCGTACGCTAGGGGTAACCGAAGCGGAACCACGCCTCGGTTACCCACAAACCGAAAGCCGGCTCCTGGTGAGCCGGCTTTTCGTGTCTTCACCCTCATCGCGCCCGGTCAGTGCGCGTTATTGAACAGACTGCCGGTTCCCAATTCGGTAAGGTGAAAGTACCTCGTGCGCACCTGCGATGAACTTAGAACCGGTGCTCACGATGGATAAGCAACAGGAGATAAAAACATGCTTTGGACAATTTTTGTGATCTTCGTGATTCTGTGGCTTCTGGGTTTCAGCTTTCATGTAGGCGGAGGCCTGATCCATCTGCTGTTAGTTCTGGCGGTAGTCGTTTTGATCGTTAACTTGCTGGGCGGACGCCGAGTTACCGGCTAGGAGCAACTAAGCAGGCGAGTCCGGGCCGGCATGTGGTAGTCGGGCCCTGCCTGCCTTTACCAGGTGTGCCACACCGGAACGAACTCGGAACGACCTGAAAGGATGGCTGGATGGCTCTTTATCTCTATATCTTTAGGGAAGTCGCCCTCTGTGCACTGTTGTCTGTCGCTCTGATGGGTTTCATCGGCGGGGGTGTACTGGCTTGGAAGGCGGCAGAGAAACTGGTTGGCGGGGTCCGGCAGGCACGCGCGCGTCTCACTTCCGGCCGCCTATCGGGAGTTTTCGCCTTAGCCGAACAGCGATTCCAGTCAGCCCGCAGAAGGAAGCGTTACGCTATGCTGGCTTTTCCGCCAGCCCTGAAATCAGCCCCGGCTGTTTTGGAGCCCGAATTGGCCTCCAAGACAGCATGAAGTGCCGCCAGCAGGGCTTCGGGCCCATGGGACTTGAACACGAACGCATCCACCGATTTCAGCCCATCCTGAGGGACTTCTCGATGGTCGGTCAGCATCACCACTCGGGTCTCGGGCTTTAGGCGCTTGATCTCATCCGCCACCACGCCGCCGTCCAGCAAGGTCAGGTAGTAGTCGAGCAGGATCGCGTCGACCGCCTGCGAAACGAAGAGTTGCAGGCCCTCACGTCCGCACGTGGCGGTCAGGACTCGGTATCCGTGGTCTTGCAGCAACGCCCCGCGGAGAGTGAGACCGTTCCTGTCGGTATCAATGCATAGGATGTTCTTACCCTGTGCGGCCATGGTGACCTCGACTTTCAGTCTTGCAGGTAGCTGGTTTACCCTCTAACGCTCGCCGGCCTAGCCAGCCGGCTCAGGTTGCTGGATTGCTGTGTGCAGGCTGGCAGGTGTCCCGCCTGGCGCTTGGTCCGCGTGCGACGCGGGATGTAACAAGACTGCACTCAGCATCTTCAAGGCGTCTCGCCAGAGCCCGTCCACACGCTCCAACGGCAAACCTGTCGCTGCGGAGATGGGTGTGGCACCCATGCCAAGCACGGTCCGCAGTATGAAGACCGCCCTCTCTTCACCGGCAAGGTCCAGGATTGCGTCCGTCAGCGGCTGCCCGGCGCCCGCTGCCTGGGAAGCGACTGCGCGGCCACCGGGAGGACTGGCCAACCGGCAAGCCTCAGCCAGCGCAGCACCGATCAGGGGCGACGGGAGCTGGCTACCCTCGAGCTCTCCGTGTTGCCGGTAATAGCGCAAGAAGGCCCACGCCGTAGCGTCGCTGGCCAGGTGCGTGTCGCCAAGATAAAGGCAACAGAACGTGAAGACCGGTGCTTTCCAGCGTCGGTAGAATTCCTCCATCTGGAGCGAGGACCTGCTCTCTGCCCGGCGAATTGAGGAAGGTCCAGCTTCTTTCATCTCTGAGAACCCAAGCCCACCACCGCAATCAGAAACCAGTACAGAAGTTCGCTCCTCAATGCTTGCTCTGCCCGCTGCCCAGACTGCTCTGCAACTGGGACGTACCCCGATCCGGGACCACCGTGTAATCCGTGTACTGAATGGTGAGCACCGCGCGCCCACCCAGCCGCACCGAGCTGGTGGTGTGATTCTCGGAAGGCAGCCAGAAGTCGCCGATCCTGATATAGGCGTGCTGGATCTGGCTCTTCTTGATCCAGAACGAAGGGTTCTTGGCCGGCTCGGCCTCAATGCGCAGGACCGCGAAATCCTTGCCGTCAACCCAGATCTTGCCGCGATAGAGGAACTTGTTCTTGAGCTTCGGCTTCAGGCCCAGCACGTAGGCGCCGAAGTCGCCGGTACGCTGATACTCCAGCAGGCAGAATTCGTAATTCTGAGGGTTCAATGCGGTGCGCTCCTGGTTCTCCGGCGCAAGCGCCTCTTGTTCGCTTTCCAGCAGTTTCTTGAACACCTTGTTGATGATGGCCTTGGATCCGGTTTGCGACACGATGGTGAATTCCTTGTTGGCTGGCGCGGCATACTTTGCCTGAACGATCATTTCCGCGCGCCGGCTGCCAGGAAACCCGGAATACTCCAACTGATACCGGCGCTGGCTCACATAGCTCTCCAGCGCCTGCGTCCGTTCGGCGTTCCTCTTCCCCAGGTTTTCTACCACCTGCTCCACGGATAAAGGCGCGGCAGCCGGTTGACACGCGGCCTCGGCGACAGTTTCCGCCATCGCCACGCCGACGGATGCGGAGGCCACAATCAGTACCACGGCAATCCAAAACCCGTAGGCGTAAGCGCGCGATCCTGGGGAAGCCGAAGGCATTTCAAGGTTCCTAGTGCGCGTGGAGCTTTTCTGAATTGAAATCTGCGCCATGGAGAGTCCTCAGCAAGGAAAAGGTCGCACACACAGAAAGCGAAGACTGTACAAAATCGCACAGGTCAGGAACTCTTTTTCGCGCGCCGGACCTGGGTCGGTCGCCGGGGGGCAGGGAAAACGAGCGGCTGTCCAATTCTGTACAGCGAGTCAGCTCTCGTGAATGGGAAACTTCGCCAAATGAGGGCCGGCGATTTAGCTAGGATGCTCGGGCTTTTAGATGAAGAGGGCTGGTCGAGTGACGATGGCGTATCTGGCGCTCCTGCTGCCTGCGTTCGCGCAACAGTTTAATGCCACCTCCTCCACGCCTCCCCCGCTGACGCGAGAACGCCTTGAGCAGGCGCAGCCCTCCACGTACCAATGCCAACTCATCTTTGTAGACCTCGACCAGAACCAGGTGTGGGTTGCCTGCCCTGGTGAGCACGTGTTCGCCCCTCTGCGTGTGGTGCTGATCTTGAGCGCTCCGGATTCGATCGGCCCCCTGGACCCGGGCGGCAGGCCGCAAGTGGAGATGCGGGCCGCCAAGGAACAGGTCCTGGTCAAACTCCCTCACTTCGACCCCGTCAAGAACCGCCGCTGGAAGGCATGGAAGAAGTGCACGGTGGCGAAACTGTTGCTTCTGCAGGAGGGGCGACAGTAACCCAAAACCGCTATGGCCGCAGGAACGTTGAGGCTGTGCAATTCTGTACAGAATCCCTGGCCCCAGCGGCGAATGATGGTCAGGCTCGCCACCAGGACGAGGTGTCTATGCATTGCCAAAATCGCTCTCTTTTCGTCGTTGCACTTCTGCTCATGCTCGTGGTCATGGGGTGCTCGACACGGCCCAACGACGCCGCTATCGTGAGCCAGGTTCAAAGCAAGATCGCGGCAGATTCGGGGCTGGCTGGAAAAGCCGTCACCGTTCAGTCCACCGATGGTGTGGTCACACTCTCCGGCAGCGTAGACAATGAACAGCAGCGCGCCGCTGCGGCCGTGCATGCCGGGACCGTCGAAGGCGTCAAGACTGTTGTGAACAACCTGCAGGTTGTGCCGTTGACGGCCGGAACCGAGCCGGGCGCACGCTTTGCCACAGGGGCGTCGTCCGCTGCGACCGCCGGGGCCATGTCTTCCTCCCCCAGCGCTCTCCCAACGTCCGCGCCTGCCCAGGTCACCATTCCGGAAGGCACGGTCCTCTCTGTGCGCATGATCGATGCCATCGACTCCGAGCAGAGCAAGATCGGGGATATTTTCCGGGGAACTCTGGAGACTCCGATTGCGATTGACGGCAAAACCGTCGCCGCCAAAGGCGCCGATGTGGAAGGCCGGGTGATTGCCGCCAAGAGCGGAGGCAAGTTCGCCGGACGGCCGGAAATCTCCCTGGAGCTCACGCAACTTACGCTTGGGGGAAAGCAGTACCACCTGAACACCAGCGAGTTCGCGACCCACGGCGCCTCCCGCGGCAAGGAGACCGCGGCGGCCGTAGGCGGCGGGGCCGCGGTTGGAGCCATCATCGGAGGCATCGCGGGCGGCGGGAAGGGTGCGGCCATCGGTGCTGCTGCTGGCGCCGGGGCGGGTACCGGCGTGCAGGCGATTCGCAAGTCCGGCCAGGTGAAGGTTCCATCCGAGTCGGTGATCGAGTTCCGCCTGCTGAACCCAGTTTTGGTGACGCCGTAGAGGCCGTGGCGCCCAGCGTGATTAATTCCGGCTTCGAACCACCCCGGGACAGCAGAAAAGTTGAAGTTGTGCAGTTCTGTACAGAATTGCAAGTCCCGGAATGCGAATCTTGGTGCTGACCGATAGGTTTCACATTTCCGTGAGGAGAGCCATGGCGAGGAAGCCCAAGCACCGAATCTTGGTGGTCGATGATGACTTGAGTAATCGTGAGTATATTGCGGAGCTGCTGGCGTCTCACGGATACGACGTCTCCACGGCGGCGGATGGTTTCGATGCTCTCCTGCAACTGACGCAAGAGCCTCCCGACGTCATCATTTCCGACCTCAACATGCCCAACATGTCGGGAGCCGAGCTGCTCTCGATCGTCCGCCGGGGCTATCCCCACACCCTGCTCATTGCCATGAGTGGAGCATATGAGAGTGGAGCCATACCGGCCGGAGTCGTCGCCGACGCCTTTTTCGCCAAGGGTCAGCAGGAGCCGAAGGCCCTCGTACGCACTACGGGTGACCTGATCAGCGCTTCGGTGGCACCGCCAGAGAGTAACTGACGCAATGACAGAACCAAAGAAATGTCTGCGAGTAAGAACAAGCGATGGTCGCTGTCCCGTTCCCTGATTTGCTCGCTCCTGTGCAGCGCACTGGCGGCTGGGGTCCTTGATGTTCCAGTGACGCTGGCAGCCTCCTGGCAGGCTCCGGCTGAAGCCTTGCACGTGCCGGAACTCGACGCCGGCTTTCACCTTCTCTACGAACTGAAACCGGAGGAAGCTCGCAACCAGTTTGCGGCCTGGCAGAAGTCCCACCCGGAAGATCCTCTTGGGAGCGCCTCGGAAGCGGCGAGCTATTTGTTTGAGGAGTGCTATCGGCAGGGCGTCCTGACCTCCGACTTTTTCCTGGACAACAAGCGTTTTCTGGGCAAGATCCCTCTCAAGCCCGACCCGAAGCTGCGCGCGGCATTCTTCGGCGCGGTCAAGCGGGCGCAGGACCTGGCGCGGCTCCGTTTGAAGACCGCTCCCGACGATGCGAACGCCCTGTTCGCCATGGCCCTGAGCCTGGGTATGGAGGCCGACTACGCCAGCCTTATCGATAAGGAGCAGCTTGATAGCCTGAAAATGATCCGCGAGGCTGATAAGTACGCCAAGAAACTGCTGGTCGTCGCCCCCGATGCCGCCGATGCCTATCTTGGCCTGGGCACGGCGAATTACGTGATCGGGAGTTTGCCACGACTCAAGAGGTTTGTCCTCCGCTTGGCTGGAATCCGCGGCGACAAGAAAGCAGGCATCCGACAGCTCGAGATCGCCGCCGACCGCGGCCATTATCTCCGGCCGTTTGCGAAGATCTTGCTGGCGCTGGCAGCCCTGCGCGAGAAGAAGCCAGAGGTAGCCCGCACACAACTCGAGGAGCTAGTCGCGGAATTCCCTGACAACTCGCTTTTTGCCAGTGAGCTGGCGAAGCTCAAGGTTCCTCCGACCGCGGCCGTTCCCCCTCGGGGGCCTTCCTCAGCAGAATTTCTCTCAAGAGCTCCGTCAGGCGCGCCAATCACGCCGCCGCTCACAGTGTCCGTTGGCATCAAGCCAGCCGACAAGAGACCGAACGCTGCCGCGAGCTAGCCCGATGCAGGAGTCGGCTGCCCCGTAGTAGACATTGATGGTGTCGCCATCCGAACTCATCGTATGCCCGCAGGGGAAAACCACGTCGTGGACATCGCCGCCACGTTCGTAGTCGGTTTCTGCTCCGAAGATCCAGGAATCGCCCCGCAACAGGCACTTGTCCGGCTGGGAAAGATCGAAAAGAGCCAAACCGAGGCGATAGAGACATCCGGAAGCCGTCTGACGCACTCCGTGGTAGAGCACTAGCCAGCCCCCGGCGGTTTCAATTGGCGGCGAAGACAGGCCGATCTTGTTCGCGTCCCACCACGCGCCGCGGCGGGCCTCCAGCATCACCTTGTGGCTGCCCCAATGTCGCAAATCGGGGGAGTAGGAGATCCATATGTGAGCGCCGAGTGCCGTCATGGGCCGATGGATGAGTGCCCAGAACCCTCCGATTTTGTGTGGGAGAAGGGCCGCATCCTTGTCATCAGGCGACATAATCACACCGTATCTCTCGAAGGTGCGGAAGTCCTTCGTGAGGGCCAGAGAGACCCCAGGACCGCCCCGAGAATATGCGGTGTACACCACCACGTACTGCTGCAGTTCCGGCACGTAGGTCAGTCGAGGGTCCTCGATGCCCCACAACTCTTCGGGATATTCATCTGGCCTCGGCATGAGCGTGGGTGCCGGATCGATGGTCCATCCGTCCACGCCGTTTGCAGAACGGGCGGCGCAGAGATGTGAGAGGCCTCGCCGGTCTTCTACACGGCACAGCAACAGGGTCGACCCATCCTCCAGCAGCGTCGCGCCTGCATTGAAGACGCTATTGATCGAATATGGCCAGTCTCGGCTCGTCAAGATCGGGTTCGAGGGATGGCGATGAAGCAGTGGCTCATCATGATTCTTACCCACGCTCATGAGATCTCCAATGGATTGCGGGAACTGGCAAAACCGGCTGAGTCGGCTGGCGATTCGCGCTTGGTGAGCAGCAGGTCCGCGCCCTCTAGAAGACGCATCTCCAACAGCGCCATCAGGAATGAAAGAGTGGACTCTGCTCCCTGGTTCTCGTTGGCCCGGTCGGGATGCAAACCATCCCGGCATCCGCCGGTGCTGGAATCATAAAGAACGATCTGCAGATCATTGTCGCCCAGAAACCAGTTGAACGCTGACCAAGCCTCCTTCTGCCAACGGTCATCTCCGGTTGCGCGAAAGGCCTGCAGGCATGCAGATACGGCAGCGCCTGCCTCGACAGGTTGTTGATCGAAGCGGGCTTTGTCACCGCCCTCGCGGTAGAAACCCTGGGATCCGATGGGCACAAAGTGCCCTTTTGTTTCGCAACGCTGCATCCTGACAAGCCAATCCAGGGATTCAAGACCGGCCGCAAGCATCACTTTGTCTGAGGTGCGCGAAGCGCAAGCTAGGAGAGCCTGTGGCAATCGGGCGTTTGAGTAAGCGAGGACATCCTCAAACCAGTTCCATCCCGCCGAGCGGCTGGAAGCGTAACTATCAAGCAGTCGATGTGCCAGCTCGTCTCTCGTCTGGAGAGCCGCTCTGTCCCCCGGAAAGCAGTCAAGGTATTCCTGCAATCCCAGCGCAGCGAAGGCCCAGGCACGGGGACTGCGGAAGGCGTGCATGGCAGGAACGGCAGATTCAAAAAGCCGGCCTGCCGTGCCCCTTAAACCCGGGGACTTGGAGCGCCCCAGGACGGTTCCCAATCCCCACAGAGCGCGCCCATGGCTATCTTCGGATCCCTCGGCCTCGTGCCACTGGCGCTCGTAGCTCAGAACATTTCTAAACCGGCCGGTCGCCGGATTGAACGCGTGCCATAGAAACGCCAAATAGCATGATCCCAACCTTGCCGACTCGGAAACCGCTGTCATCCCAAGCTGCTCCATCAGAACAGCCACAATCAACGCGCGAGCATTGTCGTCGGTTGAGTAGCCTTCCCGATAATTCGGCACCGAGAATACTGCATGCTGCAGGAGGCCGGTGTGGTCGGTCATACGATACAGGTGATCCAGCTTGATGGATGGCAGCCTGTCCAGCGTCCTTTCGGCATTCAGATCCGAGAACGCGATACGCGGGGTTTGCATACGGTCAGAACGGGCGCGTACGAACGTGCCCATATAGGACCGGGCGATCTTGTTCCAGACCGTGTCGCGCGCATACAGGTAGGCGCGCTTGCGCATGGCATGGCGGGTTGCCTCCTTGTCCAGGAGTTCAATCGCCGCACTTGCAATTGCTTTGGAGTCTTGGAACGGCACTAGAACCCCGCGGCCGTCATCCAGTAGTTCGGTGGCGTGCCAGTATGGGGTCGAAATGATTGCCTTACCCGCGCCTAGCGCATACGCCAGTGTGCCGGATACCGCTTGTGCCTCATCGCGATACGGGGTGATGTAAATGTCGGCCGACCCAACGAACTGGGCCATCTCCTCAGGGCTGACGAAACGATTGTGGAATATCACGTTGCGTTCTACCCCGAGCTTTCTTGCCAGAGCCTGCAGCTTGAGCCGATATTGGTCCCCTTCGCGACGTCGGATACGAGGATGGGTAGCACCCGCGATCACGTAGACGGCGTCGGCGTGTTGGGCAACGATGCGTGGCAGCGCTTCAATGACGCTTTCAATCCCCTTATTCGGCGACAGCAGTCCGAACGTGAGTAGCACAGCCTTCCCTTCCGTTCCGGAGGAATCTTTATAGTAGTTGGGATCTCCAAAGGGCAGGTCGGGGACGCCGTGAGGAATGAGGTCGATTTTCTCCTCAGGAACACGAAACACTTCTTGCAGGAACCGCGAGGAGTGCTCACTCATGACAATGAGGCGGTCAGAGAGTGCCACGATCTCGTCCATGACCATACGCTGATTGGCGTCTGGCGCGCGCAGAACCGTATGTAGTGTCGTCACCATAGGCATCTTGAGGCGCCGCAGCAGGCGCAGGATGTGGCTGCCAGCTGGCCCTCCGAAAATGCCGTACTCATGCTGAAGAGAAACCAGATCAACATTGTTGAAGTTAAGAAAGTCGGCGGCATCCTCGTACGAGGAAGGGTCACCTTCCGTGAGCTCGAATCGGACGCGAGCGGGGTAGCTGTACCGCGATTCAGGGTCGTTGACCGGCACTGCTAGGAGTTGCGCGGTGCCGAACTCTGCGCCGATGGCATCGCATAGGTCGGTCGTGAAAGTGGCGATCCCACACTGTCGCGGGAGATAGTTTCCGATCACCGCGATCCGGCTTGGAAGCGCAGCGCTGGACCTCAACCGCCACGACGGCGCCGGCTTTTCTTCGAGCACCGGCGTGCGCACCGTGAGCCGAGATGATGGTTTTCTCCACGGTGCACTCTCTAGTGACGACATTCATGTCTCCTTAGGTTGTGGCAGCGGGCGCGGGCTGCTTCGCCGCTGCTTCAGTGGCAGGTTGTACCGATTGTGCCCACGCAAGACCAGGGGCTCCCTCATCATCAATCCATCACACGACTGGCGTCTGTGCACAACTGAACACCTTCGCCAGTCGGCCTGAGCCTGTGCTCTTTGGTACAGAAAGCAGAGCCGCCGGCCCGTAGCATCCAATTACGACCGAAAGTGTCCGTCTAACTACGCACACGCCGAGTCGCACCGACGCGCAGGATGAAGAAGGAATGAAGGGTCAACCGACCGCACTTCGCGCTGAACCAGAGCGCCGATCGCTGAAACGGAGCGCAACCTAATGAAGTCAGTTAGAGTCATCAGCACCGCACTATCTCTGTTCCTGCTGCTTGGGACCGCCGCGCCTGCATACGCACGGCAGGGTGGCAAGCAGGACAAGTCAGAAAAGCAGGACAAGGGCGACAAACAGGGGAAGTCTCAAAAGCAGGCCAAGGGCAAGTCCAAGGCCCAGGCGGAAAGCCGGCAAGGCAAGCAACAGGAACAGGAACCCGCACCACAAGCCCGGCCTGAACAGACGCAACAGCGGGCCCTGCAGCAAGACCAACAGCAGCAGCGGGTGCAGTCACAGCAGAAACCGCAGAAGCAGCAGAAGCAGAATCAGCGGCAGGTGCGGGTACAGCAACAGCAAGACCGACCGCCGGGTTGGGACAAGGGGAAAAAGGTCGGGTGGGGCGATGGCACCGTGCCCCCCGGACAGCAGACGCGTGTGTCGCAAAAGCGTCAGCAGGCCCTGATTCGCGCCCAGCAGCAGCGCGTCCTAGTGTACCGTCGGCGCCTGGACGAGCAGCAGCGTCTCGCGCAGCAGTACGCGGCACGGCTCCAGCAGCAACGATACATGGCGAGCTACCGCTACCAGCAGGAGTATTTGGCGCGCCTGCGTCAGCAGCGAATCGATCTCCAGCAAGCCCGCGACTACAACAACGATCCTTTCTTCTACACGGCCCCGATCTATCGCTACAACCGCGCTGGCAGCTACTACCAGACCAACGAATACGGCGCGAATCTGCTTCGCCAGGCCGTGAACAACGGATATGCGCAAGGCTTCCAGGCCGGCCAGGCAGCACAGCAGGACCGCTGGACGTCCGGCTACCGGAACTCTTACGCCTATCAGGACGCGAACTACGGCTATGACGGCTATTACATTGACCAAAGAGAGTATAACTACTACTTTCGCCAGGGCTTCAGCCGGGGCTATGACGACGGCTACAACAGCCGCAACCAATTTGGCCAATCTTCGGGTGGCACTTCGGGCATCATGGGCGCCATCCTCTCGCAGATCCTGAACTTGCAATCGCTGCGCTAACCGCGGATGCGTGAGGTCAATTGATGCGACAGCCATCCGCACACTGATGGCTCTGGGTCTGGTCGTTTGCCATCTGACCTGCCCCCCATCTTTAGTCCAGGGATAATGAGACTTTCTCCGGGTTTTGTTCGCCCCGCATGCCTTCCTCGGCAGCGGGATGGGGGTGTGGGGCAAGGGGCCGACGTTTGAGGCCTCTTGCCCCACTCCCTCTTTGTAGAAGCTTGCAGCCTGCGCTGCGAACTCCACCGGTGTACGATGCTGCAAGCTGCTATGTGGACGATTTTCGTCGTAGTCCTGCTTCCACTGCGCGATCTTCTCCCGGGCGTCGGGCAGTGGCGCTGCGAGAGGTCACCAAACGGGCCGCCCTTTACGAAGGTCGGCCGGCTCGTGCGCTACCCTTGGCTAGAGCTGGAAAAGCACTTGCGCGACAGAATGATTCTGGGCAAGGGTCGCGCGTAGCTGAAACCGGTTACCGCGATGCTCGGGAGATATGTCGTTGGTGGCCTGAACCCTGCGAGACGAGGTGCAGGGTCGCGCGCTCATTGCAGCTTCTTCTTGAACTGCCGTAAGAAGTGCTCCTTCACCGCCTGCTTGCCCTGACCCTTCGGTGCTCGAAGGTAGACATCGACTGCTTCCGCGAGCCCCTTCCCGAACTGCTCCGGCGTGGGAGTTGGTTCTACCTCAAACCTCAGGTCCCGCTTTTTGGGCTCGTCTTCCATGGCGCTCTACGGACACACTCTATCCGGTGTCACTTCTGGTGTCACTTGGTCTCCGACCTCGGTGCGAGACAGTGCGTGTCGATGCGGGAAAACCAGCAGACAAAGCCTTGTGTTTCGTGGAACATTGCAGAAAGCTGCGAAATCGTGCGCGTTCGTACAGAAACCCAGAAATGGATTTTAAGTCCCGTGCGTCTGCCAGTTTCGCCACCCGGGCAGGCAAGGCGCTGGCGAGTTGATTGTATGTTAGTTAGTCGATGATTGCCGCATCTGCTTCTGTCACGTTCATAGGGGTTGATGTCCATTCTGGTATCGGTCGGCGATGTAAGAGCGGCTCTTCCGGCGGCTTGCAGACGAAAGGTGAGCGCAGCTAGATTAGGCGCGAGAGCTGTACATGAAAGGGCCCGCGCCGGTGGAATCCGCCTCTCGATTCATCGACATGAAGATCAAGGAACTTGGGGATTGGCGCGGGAAGACGCTCGCGAGAGTGCGCGACATCATACACAAGGCAGACCCTGAGATCGTCGAGGAGCGGAAGTGGGTGAAGCCCACGAGCCCCGGAACACCGGTCTGGTCCCACGGCGGCATCGTGTGCACGGGAGAGACGTACAAAAACGTCGTCAAGATGACGTTTCCCAAGGGAGCTGCGTTGCCGGACCCTGCAGGCCTGTTCAACGCCAGCCTGGAGGGGAATGTGAGGCGCGCCATCGATATCCACGAAGGCGACAAAATCCATGAGGCGGCCTTGAAGGACCTCATCCGCGCAGCCGTGGCGCTGAATCTCAAGGGCAAGAGCAAGCCCCGGCGAGCGAGCCGGAAGCGGGGCGACTAACCTTATTGCAGGTCCCGGCCATATCTGCTCCTATTTTCGTTACCTCAATCACTAATCACTGCCTGTTGTTCCTTCAGGGGCTAAAGCCCAGATGCTTGGCGCTCCGAACGGCACGGCTAGAGCCGTGCCCCTCCGAAAGACATGCATTGGTTTCAAATTCATAGATGCTTCGCTGCGCTCAGAATGACAGGTCAGGGATTTGCTGGGAATTTGTGGGATGGGGGTGATCCTTCGCTTCCCTCAGGATGACAACCTGAAAACTATTCCAAATGAAGTTGTGGGGCGCGACGCTAGTTGTCTTCGGGGGATCGGGTTTCGAGCAGGCTGCGTAAGCGCTGGCTGAAACCGGAGGGCAGGGAGAAGGTGCGGTCGTCGCCGCTGAGCACGATGACGTTGCGGGTGCCGTCGAGCACCGCCGAGCAGTGGCGGCAGCCGGCAAAGTGACGTTCGATCATGCCGCGCAGGCCGGGATCGAGGTCGCTCTCGATGTACCTGGAAATCTCGCGCAGCACTTCGCGGCAACTGATCTCGACAACCGGACCGGCGGCCTTCTGCCCGGCTTTCGGTGCGGGTTGGCGTTTCTGCCTGGCCATCGCTCGAGCCTTACTGGATCCTCCCGTCGGCGGCCTGGAGCAGCGCCAGGAACCGGTCGTTGGGCACGTGATGAGGATTCTGCTCCAGTTGCTGGTCGTGGTAGGTCAAGGGATGAGTTTCAAATCCGCCCTTGAGCAGGATGCGGCCGGGCAGCGCGGCCACGTCGTACATGCAGACGATGACGGCGGGAAGGCTCTTGGCGGCCACGGTGACCCGCGATTCGAATTCGAGGATGGCGTCGTCCGGGGGCCAGTCGGGGCGGCCCCAACCGATGTTGCCCAGCAGGCGGAGCAGGGGTGCGCCGGCATCGAGTGCGAGCTTGAAGGCCGCCGCAATGTCTTCCAGCATGGCCTGACCGGTGGGCTTGCCTTCGAGCACGAACAGCCGCCGCTCCTGGGCCAGGCGCGCCACGTCGAAACCATGCCGGCTTAGGATGGCGAGGACGCGCTGGTTGGCCTGCGGGTGACCGAAGATGAAGCCGGCGTCGCGGCCACGCAGTCCGGCTTCCAGGAAGCCGACGGCGGCTTCGAAGTCGGGCTCGGATTCCCAGAAATAGCCGACGTGGTCGCCGCTGCGGGCCATCGCGTCGCCCACACCCAGCGGCACCAACAGCGCCGGAGGCTGAACCGCTTCCTGGATACGCCGGCGAAGGCGCTGGCTGAATCCGGCGGGAAGCGGGAAGGCGCACGGGTCGGCGGCCAAGCGCCTGAGGTTGCGCACGCCCTCGAACACCGCCGCACAACGGCGGCAGCGGCGAAGATGACCGCGGATGTCGGCACGCTGCCTGGAGGTGACCTGACCCTCGAGGTAGTCGGAGATGCGACGCTCGATGCCGCGGCAGGCCTTGGGTCTGGCTTCTACCATGGCCGCACCTTCTTGTACTTGGGACTGCCCGAGCTCCAGGAGCCATCGACGCCGGGGGCGAGCGCGTCGCGCATCTGCAGGCGGGCGCGCAGCAGGCGGGTCTTGACCGAGGATTCGTTGATGCCGAGCAGACGGGCGGTCTCCGCGATGCTGAGGTTCTGCACGTCGCGCAAGATGAAGACTTCGCGGTACTTGGGCTTGAGCGAGGCCAGGGCGCGGGCCAGCGCCTCACGCAGTTCCTTGCGGTCGAGGGTTTCCGAAGGAATCTCGCGCCAGTCGGCGAAGTCGCGCGGGATGTAATCGCCTTCCTCGTCAGGCTTGCCGTTGTCGATGGATTCGTAAAGCCCCTTGCGGTCCTTGCGGCGCCGCATGCGGGCCTCATTGATGGCGATCTGCACCAGCCAGGTGCTGAACTTGGATTCGGCGCGGAACTGCGGCAGGTGGGCCAGGGCCTTCAGGAAGGCTTCCTGCGCGGCTTCTTCGGCGTCGGCGTCGTTCTCCAGGACGGCATAGGCGGCGTAGTAGACGCTGCGCTGGTAGGGCTCGATCAGTTCGTAAAAGAGGTGATTCTCGCCCTGCTGGACACGGTGGATGAGTGCGGCTTCGTCCCGCAGCGACCTGCTGGCTGACGGTTCCGGGCTTTCGGCCTTGACGGCCCCACTCCGCGACATAGATGGTCTCGGCGTCCTTCTTGGACTCCGCGACCGATCCCGCGCATCACCGAGTTGCGGCCCGGGAGTAACCGAAGGGTAACTCATTATAGGACTCCGCGCGGCAATAGCAAGGCAGCGAACCAGTGAACGGGCAGAAGGGGAGGGCGGTTGGGGCTGGGAAGCCGCCGGTCAGCGCCTGGCGAGAGCGGCTTTGAGACGCCGCTCGAGCCGCTGGCTGAATCCGGTGGGCACGGTGAAGCTACGGCCGTCGCAAGAGAGCTCGATGACGTTGCGGGTGCCGTCCAAGATAGCGGTGCAATGGGCGCAGGTGCGGAAGTGTTCCGCCAGGGACTTGCGGTCCTTGGGGCTGAGCTGGTTCTCGATGTAGTCAGAGAGCAGCTGCCAGACCTCCTGGCAGCGAATACGGATCGGTTCAGACAAGCGTCACTCTTCCCTGCTCCCCGGCCGGAACCCGATGGGAGCCTTGCCCGCGCAGCCTGCCGGCGGATTCTATGGCTAGGCCGCGGAGTCGAGATGACTGTGTTGGCCACTAGCAATCTCTTCCGAGCTAACCCGCTTACGACAGTGAATACAAATGATTTTCTGCTTCGTCTTCATGGCGTCCTCCACCCCGCGCGTTCAGATACGTAATCCCGCGCGGGAGACCGGACCCGAGCAATGGGATTCCCGGGGCCTGTGGAAGTTACAAGCAATCTTTATGACTTTTTTATGGCCGAGACGGACCGAAACGATTCTTCCCGCGCCGCATCTCACCCGGCGGATGGCAGACAACTCACCACCGGCTTCCTCACCCGGCGACGCACTGGCCCGACACTGGCCCGAATACCTGATCGAAGCCACGCTGCTGGGGCTGTTCATGGTGTCGGCGTGCATGTTCACAGCGCTGCTGGAACATCCATCCTCCCCGTTGCGCCAGGCGATTCCGGACGGAGTAGTCCGCCGGGTCCTGACGGGAGTGGCCATGGGGCTCACGGCCATCGCGCTGATCCACTCGCCGCTGGGGAAGCGCTCCGGGGCGCACATGAATCCCTCCTTCACGCTGACGTTCGCACGTCTGGGCAAGGTAGCGCCTTGGGACGCGTTCTTCTACATGGCGGCACAGTTCGCCGGCGGAGTGGCCGGCGTAGTGGTTTCCTGGCTGGTGCTGCGGCAGACGCTGGCACACCCGAATGTGAACTACGCCGTCACCCTGCCGGGACCGGACGGGCCGGCGATCGCGTTCCTGGGCGAAGTGGTCATCTCATTCCTGCTGATGACCATGGTGCTTATCACTACCAATCACCCGCGGCTTTCGCACTACACGGGCATATTCGCGGGCCTGCTGCTGGCTACGTACATCTCCGTGGAAGCGCCGCTCTCAGGTATGAGCATGAATCCGGCGCGAACCCTGGGCTCGGCGCTGCCGGCCGCGGTGTTCGACAGTCTCTGGCTGTATTTCCTGGCTCCACCGCTGGGCATGTTGCTGGCGGCGGAGACCTACGTTCGCTGGAAGGGCGCGCGTTCCGTATTGTGCGCCAAGTATCACCACCACAACACGGAACGCTGCATTTTCCGCTGCCGCTTTGGCGAGATGGCAAACGGCGGATAGAACCACTCGAAGAAAACCGGCCAATCCTAATCTTGCATCGTCGCAAGCGCGCGGAGTTGTGTCTCCTTTGAGGAGGGCCGGAGGATGCGCTCCCTTCGGGTCCGGATGCAAAGAATTTCGTCACCTCCGAGGCAGGCGCGCATCTCACCGCCCGAATCGGCACTGACCTCAAGGATCCGAACCTCGGATCCAAAACAGACCGAACGACTTTAGAAGGAGTCTTGAGCATGCAAGCACGCAAGCTTGTGATCGCAGTGATCGCGGCAGCGGTGGTGTTCGGATTGTGGTACGCGTTCCGCCCGGAGCGCCTGTTCACCAACGTGACCGTGAATGAGCAGTTCCCGGAAACGCAGGCGGCCTCGGCCTCCACCCAGCTCCGCATGGGGCAATTCCACGACGGCGCCCACCAGACGCGCGGCATGGCCACCATCCACCGGCTGGCGGACGGCAAGCACGTACTGCGCCTGAGCAACTTCGAGACCTCGAACGGGCCCGACGTGCACGTCTACCTGGCGGTGGCGCCGGACGCGCTGGATAACGAAACCGTAACCAATGGCGGCTTCGTCGACCTGGGCACGATCAAGGGCAACAAGGGCGACCAGAATTACGAGCTGGCCGCGGACCTGGACGTAGAGAAGTACAACTCCGTAGTGATCTGGTGCAAGCGGTTCAGCGTGAATTTCGGCGCCGCTCCGTTGGTCGCGGGCAACGCCATTCCGGCTACGCCCCAGAAGCTGGTGGCGGCGGGTGAGTTCCACAAGGTGGCGCACGACGCCCAGGGCTACGCCATGGTGCATGAACTGGCCGACGGCCGCCGCATCCTGCGGTTCACCGAGTTCGAGACCTCCAACGGTCCCGAGCTGCACGTTTACGCGGTGGCGGCTGCGGATGCCGCGGACAGCGACAGCGTCAAGAAGGCCGGCTTCGTGGATCTGGGCGCGCTCAAGGGCAACAAGGGCGACCAGAACTACGAGCTCCCCCAAGACCTCGACCTGGCCAAGTATCAGTCCGTCGCCGTGTGGTGCAAACGGTTCAGCGTGAACTTTGCCACGGCGCCGCTGACGCCGAAGTCCTAACAGTTCGCACAAGACTAACGTCGTAACCAAAAGGAGAAATGAATCTGATGCACAACCGCAAGCAAGTCGTAACCACGGCTCTGACTACGTTCGCGATCATCCTGGCTTTGGGCGCTTCCAGCTTCGCCCAGGACAAGATGATGAAGGACGACAAGATGATGGCCGCGCACCACAGCACAACCTTCAAGGGCAAGGCGGTCAACGGCGGCCACGTCATCCACAGCAAGGAGGGCAAGATCAACGTTCTGACGCTCTCCGATGACTTCGTCGCTCCCGGAAGTCCCGATCCGCACTGGCAGGTAGTGGACTCGAAGGGAGTGGTGTATGACCTCGGTCGTTTGAAAGTGAAGGGCGCGGGCGACGGCATGAGCATGGGCGGCGGCGACATGAAGCCCGAAGACAAGCTGAAGAAACAGATCCGCCTGCCCGCCTATATCAAGGACGTCGCCAAAGTGATCATCTACTGCGCCTGGGCAGAAGTGGACCTGGGCGAGGCTTCGTTCGAAAAGCCCGTAATGTAAGCAACCTGTCGGAAACCCGGAGCGGGCCAGGAGGTCAACCTTCCTCCAGGCCCGCGCCAGAAACCAATGAGCGTGTGACATGAAGAAAATCCTCCTAGCCCTGATCGCTGCGACACTGATGGCCGCAGCGGCCTCCGCGCAGATCGCGGAAAAGAAATCGCTGACGCTGGACGGTGCCCGCAAAGTGATCGCGGCCGCCAAGGCAGAAGCCCAAAAGCTCAACGCACCCGGCGGCGTGATCGCCGTGGTGGATGACGGCGGCAACCTGATGGCGCTGGAGCGCCTGGACGGCACGTTCGCCGCCGGGGCCAACATCTCCATCGGCAAGGCGCGCACCGCAGTGCAGTTCAAGCGGCCGACGCGCTTCTTCGAAGAGCTGATCAACTCCAGCGGCAAGGGCCGCACGGTGATGACCGCGCTCAACGACTTCACCCCGCTGATCGGCGGCGTGCCCATCGTGGTGGACAACCAGGTGGTGGGCGGCGTGGGCGTGAGCGGCGCGGCCAGCGCGGCGCAGGACGAAGAACTGGCTATCGCCGGCGCCAACTCGCTCTCCGGCCCGATGGCGGCGGCGCCCGTCAGCCATTTCGACAAGGACCAGGTGTCCGCGGCCTTCGCCAAGGGCGCGGTCCTGTTCGATGGCCAGGGACGCAACTACATGGTGCACGCCAGCCGGCGCGAAAAACCCGGCCAGGCCGAAGTGCACAACAACGACGCCGACATCATCTATGTGCTCGAGGGGACGGCGACCTTCGTCACGGGCGGTACGGTGGTTGATCCCAAGAACATCGCAGCGGACGAGATCCGCGGCGCAACCATCGAGGGCGGGGAAACCCGCATGCTGAAGAAGGGCGACGTCATCATCGTGCCCAACAACACGCCCCACCTGTTCAAGGAAGTCAGCAATCCCTTCCTGTACTACGTGGTGAAGGTGCGGTAGGCCGAGAAACCCATGAAGACTCTACGCACACTAGCGACAACGCTGCTGATGGTCGTGGCGGCCCTGCCTCTGGGGGCGGAGCTGCCACGGAAGCAAGTCCTGACCCTGGAGGCGGCGAAGAAGATCGCTGCCGCCGCCGAAGCGGAAGCTTTGAAGCGCGGCTCTACCGTGGTGATCGCGGTGGTGGATGACGGGGGCTACCTCATCGTGCTCGAACGCCTGGATGACACGCAGGTGGCGAGCGTCGAGGTCGCCATGGGCAAGGCACGCACGGCGGCGATCTTCCGCCGTCCGAGCGGAGCCTTTGAGGAGCAGGTGAAGAACGGCCGCCTGGCCTCTCTGGTGCTGCCCGGCGCGACACCGCTGCAAGGCGGTGTGCCCATCACGGTGAATGGCAAAGTGATCGGCGCCATCGGCGTGAGCGGCAACACTCCGCAGGAGGACGAGGACATCGCGAAGGTCGGCGCGGCCGCCACGGAGGCGGCCATCCGGTGAGATACCTGGCAATCGTGCTGCTGGCGCTCGCGGGTTGGGCGCACGCACAAACCGTCGCCGATGCGCCCGCGGGCAAGCCGCTGGGTACCATCGACCTGGCCACGAACGAGGGCGCGGCGCTGGTAAAAGGAACGTGGCGGTACAGCGACACCAAGATCATCGAGGTGGATTTCCGCGGACCCGGCCCTGACAACCAGCCGAGCGGCGCTCCCGTAAAGACCTACGACTACACGCCGCACGCCGGCGGGGCGGACTTCGACGACTCCGCATGGCCGGTCATCGAGCCTACGACGCTCAACGCACGCCGCGGCTTCGGACGTCTCGGCTTCAACTGGTATCGCATCCGGCTGACCATTCCGGAGCGTGTCGGCGACTTCGATGCGACGGGCTCGACGGTGGTGTTCGAAACTGCGCTCGACGACTACGCCGAAATCTGGGTGGACGGCGAGCTCTCGCGGGCTCTTGGCCAGATGGGGGGCTCGGTGGTCTCGGGCTGGAACGCGCCCAACCGGCTCATCATCGGCCGCGACGTCAAACCGGGCCAGCAGATCCAACTTGCTGTGTTCGGCATCAACGGACCGCTTTCGAACCCGCCCACGAACTTCATCTGGATGCGGTACGCCCGACTGGAGTTCTACGCGGGTACGCACGGGCCACGGGCCGTGACCCCGGCGGAAGTGAATGTGGAAGTGCAGCGTCTCGATCCGGCGATGGACGCCATCGTCGGACCCAATCCGAAAATCTTCAAGCTGGCGGAGGGCTTCAAGTTCACTGAAGGACCCATCTGGGTGCGCCAGGGCGAGTATCTGCTGTTCAGCGATCCCAACAGCAACACCATTTACAAGTACACGAAGGACGGTGAACTCAGCGTTTTCCGCACGCCCAGCGGCTACTCGGGCGCGGACATCGCGGAGTACGGGCAGCCCGGTTCGAACGGCCTGACCCTCGACCGCGAAGGCCGCCTCACCATCAACGAGCACGGCAACCACCGCGTCTCGCGGCTGGAAAAGGACGACAAGGTCACGGTGCTGGCCGACAACTACCAGGGCAAGCGGCTCAACAGCCCCAACGACCTGGTTTACAAGTCCGACGGCTCTCTGTACTTCACCGATCCGCCGTTCGGGCTGCCGAAGTTCTATGATGATCCGCGCCGGCAGCTTCCCTTCGAGGGCGTGTTCCGTATCTCGACGGACGGCAAACTCACTCTGGTCTCCACCGACCTGAAGGGGCCCAACGGCATCGCCTTCTCTCCCGACGAGAAATATCTCTACGTCGGCAACTGGGATGAGAAGAAGAAGGTCGTGATGCGCTATGAAGTGAAGCCCGACGGCACCCTGGCGAACGGCCAGGTGTTCTTCGATATGACGGCAGCCAAGGGTGAAGACGCGTTGGACGGCATCAAGGTAGACCAGGCGGGCAACCTGTACGTTTCCGGGCCGGGCGGGCTGTGGGTGATCTCGGCCGCGGGCAAGCATTTGGGAACCATCCTTGCGCCCCGCCACGTGCACAACATGGCGTGGGGCGACGAAGACGGAAAAACGCTCTACTTGTGCGGACGCAGCAGCCTCTACCGGATGCGGCTGAACATTGCCGGCGTCCGGCCGTAACGGAGAACAACGTCATGGAAAAGTACGATGTGATCATCATCGGCACGGGTGCGGGCGGCGGCACGCTGGCCTACAAGCTGGCTCCTTCCGGCAAGAAGATCCTGGTGCTGGAGCGCGGCGACTACGTCCCTCGCGAGAAGAAGAACTGGGACCCACGGTCGGTCAACGTGGAAGGCTTTTACCAGACCAAGGAGAAGTGGCGCGACAAGGACGGCAAGGAGCTGCACCCGCACACCAACTACTACGTCGGGGGCAACACCAAGTTCTACGGAGCAGCGCTGTTCCGTATGCGCAAGGAAGACTTCGGCGAGATCAAACATCACGGCGGTATTTCGCCGGCATGGCCGATCTCCTACGAGGAACTGGAGCCGTATTACCTCCAGGCCGAGCAGCTCTACCACGTGCACGGCCTGCGCGGCGAGGATCCCACCGATCCCCCGGCCAGCGGCCCGTATCCGCATCCCCCGGTGAGCCACGAGTGGCGCATCCAGCAGTTACACGACGACTTCGCTCGTCACGGTCTGAAACCGTTCCACGTACCCGTGGGCGTGATGCTGGACGAGAAGAACCCGCGCACCAGCAAGTGCATCCGCTGCAACACGTGTGATGGCTTCCCTTGCCTGGTCCTGGCCAAGTCGGACTCCCAGGTTTGTGCGGTTGACCCGGCGCTGGCGCATCCCAACGTCACGTTGCTGACCAACGCCAAGGCGGAGCGCCTGGAAACCGATGCTTCCGGCCGCAAGGTCACCAAGGTGGTGGTGCAGCGTAACGGCAAGCAGGAGGAATACAGCGCCGACGTGGTGGTGGTGTCCTGCGGCGCCATCAACTCAGCTGCCCTGCTACTGCGCTCCGCCAACGAGAAGCATCCGCGCGGCCTGGCCAACGGTTCCGACACGGTGGGACGCCATTACATGGGCCACGTCAACTCGGTGCAGATGGCCATCTCCAAATGTCCCAACCCGACGGTGTTTCAGAAGACGCTGGCGGTGAACGATTTCTATCTCGGCTCCAAAGAATGGGAATATCCCATGGGCCATATCTCGTTCGTGGGCAAGCTGGACGGCGAGACGCTCAAGGCGGGAGCGCCACCGCTGACTCCGGGCTTCACGCTGGAAATGATGGCCAACCATTCGCTGGATTTCTGGCTGACTTCCGAAGATCTGCCCGACCCGAACAACCGCGTCACGCTCGACCGCGAGGGCAACATCGTCCTCAGCTACAAGCCCAACAACGAGGAAGGCCACAACCGCCTCATCGCCAAGCTCAAGGACCTGCTGAACCAGCAAACCAAGTGCCACGAGCATGGACACCAGTGCCACGTCGGCTTGTTCGGGCGCAGCCTGTTCGTAGGACAGAGAATCCCGCTGGCAGGAGTAGCACACCAGAATGGCACCGTCCGCTTCGGCAAAGACCCCAAGAGCTCGGCGCTCGACGTGAACTGCAAAGCCCACGAAGTGGACAACCTTTACATAGTCGACGCGAGCTTTTTCCCCTCGAGCGGCGCGGTGAACCCGGGGCTCACCATCATGGCGAACGCCCTACGCGTGGGCGATCACCTGATGCAACGGTTGAAGTAGCGCATAACCTGGCCGCAGGCCCGCAGCGATGAACATGGATCGATCAATGCGAATGAAGCACCGTCTAGCCATAGGGCTGGCACTGCTGCTCCTCGCGCTGCCACTCGCGGCGCAGCAACCGCTGGTGGTGGCCGTGGACTCGGTCAACATGACCGTTTCCGACATGGACCGCACGGTGGACTTCTATTCCAAAGTTCTGACCTTCGAAAAAGTCTCGGATGTGGAGGTCGCGGGCGACGACTACGAGCACTTGCAGGGCGTGTTCGGCCTGCGTATGCGCGTGGTCCGCTTGCGGCTGGGGGACGAGTTCATCGAGCTGACCGAGTACCTTGCGCCCAAGGGCCGGCCGATTCCGGTTGACTCGCGATCCAACGATCGGTGGTTCCAGCATGTGGCCATCATCGTGCGTGACATGGACGCTGCCTACCGCCGCTTGCGGGAATTCAAGGTCGAGCATGCCTCGACCGGGCCGCAGCGATTGCCGGACTGGAACCCGAACGCAGGCGGCATCAAAGCCTTCTATTTCAAGGACCCCGACGGTCACCCGCTGGAGATCCTTGAGTTCCCGGCCGGCAAAGGCGACCCCAAGTGGCATAGGCCATCCGACCGGTTGTTCCTGGGCATCGACCACACCGCCATCGTGGTCTGGAATACGGATGAAACCTTGAAGCTCTACCGGACTCTTATGGGCATGCGGGTGGTGGGGGAGAGCGAGAACTACGGTCCCGAACAAGAACGCCTGAACAACGTATTCGGGGCACGGCTCAGAATCACGGCGCTGCGCGCCGCCTCCGGCCCCGGCATCGAGCTCTTGGAGTACCTGTCTCCGCGCGATGGCCGGCCTTTTCCGCTGGACGAAAAGGCCAACGACCTGGTGCACCGGCAGACGCGCCTGGTCACGCTCGACGCCGAAGCTGCTGCGCGCCTGCTGCGTGGCGGGCACGTCGCTTTCGTTTCCAGCGGCGTCATCTCACTGCCGAAAGCGGAGACGGGATATCGCAGGGCCCTGCTGGTGCGCGATGGGGACGGACACGTCCTGGAGGTCGCTGAAAAATGAGTTCTAGATCCACCACGAGAGAGGCATCTGTGACGAATCGCCCACTCACCGCGGAAGAGCAACGCCTGGAGGAAAACCGCGAGCGCAAGGCCTACTGGAGCCGCTGGGGCCCCTACCTCTCCGAACGCGCCTGGGGCACGGTGCGTGAGGACTACAGCGCGTACGGCACCGCCTGGGAGTTTTTCCCTCATGACCACGCTCGTTCCCGCGTCTATCGCTGGAACGAAGACGGGCTGGCCGGCATCTCGGACCGCCATCAGTACATCTGTTTTGCGCTTGGGCTGTGGAACGAACGCGACCCCATCCTCAAGGAGCGCATGTTCGGGCTGACCGGCAACGAAGGCAACCACGGCGAGGATGTCAAAGAACTGTACTTTTATCTCGACTCCACGCCGACCCACTCCTACATGAAGTTCCTCTACAAGTATCCACAGGCGGAGTTCCCTTACGGGCGGCTGGCGGAAGAGAATCGCCGCCGCGGCCGGGGCGAGCCGGAGTTCGAGCTGCTGGATACCGGCGTCTTCGAGGAGAACCGCTACTTCGACGTGTTCGTGGAATACGCCAAGGCCGGCCCGGAAGACATCCTGATCAAGGTCACGGTGGCCAACCGGGGACCGGAGGCGGCCAAGCTGCACCTGTTGCCTACGGTCTGGTTCCGCAACACCTGGTCCTGGGGCGCCGGCGAGCCGCGCCCGCAGTTGCGGCGTGACGCCAAGCGCGCGCCCGCCGCCGTGGTCGAGCTCACGCACCACCATTATGGAGACCGCTGGCTGTACTGCGAGGGCCGCCCGGAACTGCTCTTCACGGAAAACGAAACCAACGACGAGCGGCTGTTCGGCAGCCCCAATCCGACTCCCTACGTCAAGGACGGCATCAACGACTGCGTTGCGCAGGGCGCGCGCGACAAGGTGAATCCGGCACAGACGGGCACCAAGGCCGCCGCTCACTACATGCTCGAGGTGGCCGCGGGAAAGGAAGTCACGATCCAACTACGCCTGACGGACCAGGAACTGCCGGCGGGCGCGAGCGTGTTCGGCGGCGCCTTTGACCGCGTCTTCGCCGACCGCAAGCGCGAGGCCGACGAGTTCTACGCGACCGTGATTCCCCAGGACATCTCCGACGACGCCCAGGCGGTGGCCCGCCAGGCCTTCGCCGGAATGCTGTGGTCCAAGCAGTTCTACCACTACGTGGTGAAGCAGTGGCTGGAGGGCGACCCGGGCCAGCTGCCACCGCCGCCGGAACGCAAGAACGGCCGCAACCACGAGTGGATGCACCTCTACAACGCCGACGTGATCTCCATGCCGGACAAGTGGGAATACCCGTGGTACGCGGCCTGGGACCTGGCTTTCCATTGCATCCCGCTGGCGCTGGTGGATCCGGACTTCGCGAAGGACCAGCTCATTCTCATGCTGCGGGAGTGGTACATGCACCCCAACGGGCAGATCCCGGCCTACGAGTGGGCCTTCGGCGATGTGAATCCGCCGGTGCACGCCTGGGCAGCCTGGCGGGTCTACAAGATCGACAAGAAGCGCCGCGGCAAGGGCGACCTCCAGTTCCTGGAGCGCGTGTTCCACAAGCTGCTGCTGAACTTCACCTGGTGGGTGAACCGCAAGGACGCGGAGGGCATGAACATATTCCAGGGCGGCTTCCTCGGCCTGGACAACATCGGCGTATTCGATCGCAGCGCGCCCCTGCCCACCGGCGGACACCTGGAACAGTCCGACGGCACGTCCTGGATGGCGATGTACACGCTTAACCTGCTGGCCATCGCCAAGGAACTTGCCCTGCATGATCCGGCGTACGAGGACGTGGCGAGCAAGTTCTGGGAGCACTTCATCAACATCGCGTACGCGATGAACCATCTGGGCCACAACGGCATGGGCTTGTGGGACGATGAGGACGGCTTCTACTACGACGCCCTGCATTTTCCCGACGGCCGCTTCGAACCCATGAAGATCCGCTCCATGGTGGGCCTGATTCCGCTCTTCGCCGTGGATACCCTGGAGCCCGAAACCCTGAGGCATCTGCCCGGTTTCACCCGCCGACTGGAATGGTTCGTTGACTACCGTCACGACCTGATTGCGAACGTGGCCTGCATGCGCACGCCTGGACGTGGCGAGCGCCGCCTGCTCTCCATCGTGGATCGCGACAAGCTGCGCCGCGTGCTCCACATCATGTTGGACGAGAACGAATTCCTCTCGCCACACGGCATTCGCGCCGTCTCTCGCAGGCACCTGCGCGAACCTTATGTGCTGCACCTGGACGACCACGAATACCGCGTTGACTACGAACCTGCTGAGTCTTCGACTGGCCTCTTTGGGGGCAACTCCAACTGGCGCGGCCCCATCTGGTTCCCGGTGAATTTCCTGCTCATCGAGTCGCTGCAGAAGTTCCACCACTATCTGGGTGACGACTACAAGGTGGAGTGTCCCACCGGTTCCGGCCAGATGATGACCTTGTGGGAGGTGTCGATGGAACTCTCGCGGCGCCTGACCCGCATCTTCCTGCGCGACGGCCAGGGACGCCGGCCCGTGCATCAGCACTGGGGCGATTTGCAGCGGGATCCCAACTGGGGCGATCACATCCTTTTCTATGAGTACTTTCACGGCGACAATGGCTCGGGTGTGGGCGCCAACCACCAGACCGGCTGGACGGGTGTGGTCGCCAAGCTGATCCAGCAGAGCGCTGAGCGGGAAACCCGGCGGGGAGAGCGCCGGCGGCGACCCGCGGCCAAGCCGGAACTGGAAGAAACCAAGGTCGGCGGCTGAACTTTTTTGCCCCGTCGGAATCTCAGATGGGAGCCTGCGAGGAGACATCATGAAGGGTGTTGCAGAAACCGAATCAGCTACGGAGACGGAAAGGAAGGCGGCCCAGACCACGATGAAGGCCATCGCGGTCATCCCCGGCAAGCCGGGCAGCATCCACCTGCGGGAAGTCCCCAAGCCACGCCTGGAAGACGTCGCCGATGGCCGGGGCGTGCGCGTCAAAGTGCTGCGCGTGGGCGTGGACGGAACAGACAAGGAAATCAACGCCGCCGAGTACGGCGCTCCGCCACCGGGCGATGAGTACCTCATCCTCGGCCATGAAAGCTTCGGCCAGGTGGAAGCGGTCGCACCGGGCGTGGTCGAGTTCCAGCCCGGCGATTACGTGGTGGCTTCCGTGCGCCGTCCCGGGTCGAGCATTTACGACAAGATCGGCTTGCAGGACATGACCACCGACGACACCTACTTCGAGCGCGGCATCAACCTGCGCCACGGCTACCTGGCTGAGTATTACGCCGATTCCGCCGAGTTCCTCGTCAAGGTGCCCGGCGGGCTGAAAGAAGTGGGCGTGCTGCTGGAGCCCTCGAGCGTGGCTGAGAAAGCGATCAACCAGGCGTGGGAAATCCAGCGACGCCTGCGGGTGTGGCGCCCCAAGCGTGCTGCCGTGCTGGGCACGGGAACCCTGGGTCTGCTGGCGTCACTCTTCCTGCGTCTGCGTGGCCTCGAGGTCGTGGCCCTGGGCCGCACCGAACCCCCGTACCTCAACTCCAATCTCCTGGAAGAGATCGGCGTCCGCTACGTGAGCACCAAGCAGACCAGCCTGAAGCAGGCGGCGGAGCAGTTCGGTCCCTTCGATTACATCCTGGAAGGCACCGGCAATTCCGGCCTGGTCTTTGAAGCCATGGACGCGCTGGGCAAGAACGGCGTGCTGGCCATGGTGAGCATCACCGGCGGCGACAAGGTGCTGCAGATTCCCGCCGACCACATCAACCAGGGCTTTGTGCTGGGCAACAAGGTAGCGTTCGGAAGCGTCAACGCCAGCCGCGAAGACTTCGAGCGCGCTGTCCAGGATCTTGGACAGGCGCAGTTGGCGTATCCTGGCTGGCTCGCCAAGCTGCTCACTCACCCCATCCGGGGGCTGGAGAACTACCAGCAGCTCATCCAGACGCTGACGGAGGCCAAGGGAGCCATCAAGGTGTTCTGCGAAGTGGCGCCCCTGGGATAAAGACAAGCCATGGAAGAACGATCTCTGTACATCCCGGTCATCCTGGGCACCACGCGCAAGGGGCGCATGAGCGCGCACGTGGCGCACTTCGTCCACGGCGAATTGCTCAAGCGCAAGGGCGTGACGTCGGAAGTGATCGATATCGCCAAGCTGCCGCTCCCGGTGGATGACGCCGGAGAAGCCATCAAGGACGCCGGATTCTCCGAGAAGATGAACCGCGCCGACGGCCTGGTGATCGTCTCCCCGGAGTACAACCACAGCTTTCCCGGGCTGCTGAAGCACGTGCTCGATTCCTGCCTGAAGGAATACATCCATAAGCCAGCGGGCATCGCGGGCGTTTCCGCCGGGCCGTTCGGCGGCGCGCGGGGCATCCAGAGCTTGGTGCCGGTGCTGCGCGAGCTGGGCCTGGTGCCCATCTTCTGGGACCTGAACTTCGGCACGGTCGCGAAGACCTTCGACGAGTCCGGCAAATTGCTCGACGAAGCCTACTACCGCCGCGCCGACAAGTTCCTGGGCGAACTCATCTGGATGGCCAAGACACTGCGCCACGGGCGCGAGAACATCACTCTCGAATAAGGAAGATGCCATGGCCGCCAAGCAGAAAATGGTCTGCCCCGAATGCAAGATGGAGATGAACCACCACGCGGAGAAGCTGATCTATCCCTCCAGCCCTCAGGAGGCGAAGAGGGTCGATCCGGCTTTGGGAGGCCTGATCGAGGAAACCCATACCTGCCCCGGCTGCGGCAAGGCCGAAGCTCGCTTCGCGTAGGGAGAGTCGGATGACCCTCAAAGAGCTTACTCAGGCGGAACTCGCCCAACTGCTGCGCGACGCGGAACAGGCGCACGGCACCTACGAGCGCACTCTCGGCCACCGCGACGACGACTGGCCCACCTGGTATGCGGGCTACATGCTGCGCAAGCTCCAGGAGAAGCGATGATTCGCTTCGGCCCGGAGATCTGCGATGACCTCTCCCAAGCGCTGGGACGGGAATGGCTGGAAACCAACGGCCTGGGCGGTTTCTCTTCCTCTACTATCGTCGGCCTGAACACGCGCCGCTACCACGGGCTGCTCACCGCCGCCACGCATCCGCCGGTGGGCCGGATGGTGTTGCTGTCCAAGTTGGAAGAGACGGTGGTTCTCGACGGACAGCGCTTCGACCTCTCCGCCAATCAGTATCCGGGCGTGGTTCACCCCCAGGGCTTCCACTACCTGAAGCAGTTCCGCCTCGACCCGTTTCCCATCTTTACCTACGAAGTGGATGGCATCGAAATCGAGAAATCGGTCTTCCTGGTGCAGGGCGAGAACACCACAGTGGTGGCATACGCGGTGCGCTCGAAACGCCCGCTTGCGAGCGCGCAGCTTGAGGTCCGGCCGCTCATCGCCTTTCGCGACTACCACAGCACCACGCACGCCAACGGCGCACTGAACCGTAACGTGGACGTGCAGCCGGGCCTGGCGGCAGTGCGGCCGTACGACGGAGCGCCCACCCTCTATTTCGCCCACGACGCTGCCGGGCTCGACCCCTCCGGCGACTGGTTCTACAACTTCGAGTATGCGGTGGAACGCGAGCGCGGCCTGGATTTCCAGGAAGATCTGTTCAGCCCCATGCGCCTGAAGTTCGACTTGGGCATGCGCGCCGGGGCAACCCTCATCGTCTCCACCGAGCCACGCAGCGCCGGGGACGCGGGCCTCTACCGTCAGCGTGAGATCGCCCGTCGCAACGCTGTCCTCGCCGAGGCTCCAGCCGACGACGATCTGGTGAGACAGTTGGTGGCCGCCGCCGACCAGTACATTGTCCGCCGCGGGGCAGGCAGCACCGTGATCGCCGGCTATCCCTGGTTCAGCGATTGGGGACGCGACACCATGATTGCCCTTCCCGGCCTGACCCTGGCGACCGGTCGCGTCGACGTAGCGCGGGGCATCCTCCTGGAATTCGCCAAGCACGTGGACCAGGGCATGCTGCCCAACCGTTTTCCCGATGCCGGCGAAACGCCCGAGTACAACACCGTGGATGCCACCCTGTGGTTCTTCGAGGCGATCCGCGCCTATCTCGACCGCACGGGAGATGTGGCGCTCGTCCGGGAGCAACTCTATCCGGCCCTGACGGACATCATCGATTGGCACATTCGCGGGACCCGCTATGGCATCCGCATGGAAGAGGACGGTTTGCTGGCCGCCGGCGTCCCCGGCGTACAGCTCACCTGGATGGACGCCAAGATCGGCGACTGGGTGGTCACCCCTCGCCACGGCAAGCCGGTCGAGATCCAGGCCCTGTGGTACAACGCGCTGCGCATCATGGAGGACTTTGCCGGCCACTTCGAGAAACCGGAGGCCGCGAAGCGTTATGCCGGCATGGCCGCCAAGGCGAGTGCCAGCTTCAACCGGCTTTTTTGGAACGAATCCGCGGGATGTCTCTACGACGTAGTCCACGGCGATGACCGCGACGCATCCATCCGTCCCAATCAGGTGCTGGCCGCCAGCCTTCCCTTCACCATGCTCCCGCTGGACAAAACCCGGCGCATGCTTGAGATCGTAGAACGCGAACTCCTTACTCCGGTCGGTCTGCGGAGTCTGACACCCAAGGATCCGCAATACCGCCCGCGCTACGAGGGTGACCCGTTCAGCCGCGATTCCTCCTATCATCAGGGAACGGTGTGGCCGTGGCTCATGGGGCCTTTCCTCACCGCGTATGTGAAGGCCAACGGTGCCACAACCAAGTCACGCAAGCAGGCCCGGGCGTGGCTGGAAGGGTTCCGACGCCACATGGAAGAGGGCGGACTCGGCCAAATCTCTGAAATCTTCGATGCTGAACCTCCGCACCGCCCGCGCGGGTGCTTTGCCCAGGCATGGAGCGTGGCCGAACTGCTCCGCGCTGCGGTGGAGGACGTACTCGCGCTCCACGCAGACAAGCCCCGACGCCGTCCCGTCCGGCGGACCGCGTCGGCAACCGCCAAACCCGCTCGCAGTTCACAACCGTAGAGCCGGAATCGATTCTGAGGATCGTCCGGGCTGGACCTGTCGGGTAGCGCTTGGAGATTCGTGTAACCAGTTCTATATCAATGGATTACATGTGGCCCTTGAACTGCACGGGGAAAAGCTCTATACTAATTGTTTCCCGGGACACTCGAAGAGGCTCCTTCCGGCTCGGGAAAAATCTGCTGTCGTGGTGAATCGCGGTTCAGCGGATGACAATCCAATCAAGTAGCAGCAATTCTGTAGGTTTCAAATCACTGATACAAGGCAGGTAAGCAACTTCAATGGCAAAGCGTCGTGGAAATCCCAACTGGGGTAAGCCGGAACCGATCGGCCCGGTGGTACCCACGGTGACCGAGTTCGAGCAGGTGGTGAAGGAGTTCAAGCTCGAGCCGGAACAGTATCTCCGCTCCACGCGCCTGCGCGAGTGGGCGCGCAAGAACAAGAACTCCAAGTTCATCCCGGAGACGCTGCTGCAGGCGTGGGGATTCGAGATCGAGTCCACCCTGTAAGCGTCCGTCTTTCCGAGGGCTTCAGAACGGGCCATCCGGCAGGATGGCCCGTTTGATTTTTCCTCCCGCCGAGTCCAAGTGGCCTTACACGCGCCTGGTTTGACGCGCTTCTTCCCTGCGTGCGATAGTAGGCGCCTCGATTCGTACGGCAATCCTAAAAGGTGGAGCAGCCTCGGACAATATGGTCCGCATCATTCCCCGCGAAACGAAGTTTTTCGACATGTTTGCCGACATGTCCGGCAATCTGACCGAGGGCGCCAGGCTGCTGACCGAGCTCCTGGCAGATTTTCAGCAGGTGGACGGACGCGTGCAGGCCCTGAAGGGGATCGAGCACCGCGGCGACGAGATGACCCACTCCATCCTGGTCAAGCTCAACCAGACCTTCATCACGCCTTTCGATCGTGAAGACATTCACCGGCTGGCCAGCAGCCTGGATGACGTCCTGGACCTGATCTACGCCGCCGGCGAACGCATCCTGATGTACAAGATCACGGAAGCGCCACCGGAAGCCAGGGAGCTGGCCCGGATTATCGTGCTGCAGAGTGAGCAGATCGCCAAGGCGGTGGTCATGCTGGAGAAGCACAACCATGTGCTGGACTACTGCGTGGAAATCAACCGTCTGGAAAACGAAGCGGACCGGCTGGCGCGCGCGGGCATTGGCCGGCTGTTCGACGAGGAGCGGGACCCCATCCGCCTGATCAAGATCAAGGAACTGTACGAAGTCCTGGAGACTGCCACCGACCGTGGCGAGGATGTCGCTAATGTGCTGGAAAGCGTGGTGCTGAAGAGCGCCTGATGTCTTTCACGTTTTCCATCCCCGCACGACGCCCTGCCGGCCAGAGGTCTTTCTAATGGGGGACCTCTCTCCCGCCCTGGTGCTGGTCTTGCTCCTCGTGCTCGGCGCCGAATTCGTCAACGGCTGGACGGACGCTCCCAACGCCATCGCCACGGTGGTAGCGACGCGCGTACTGCGGCCCTACCATGCGGTAGCCGTGGCCACCGTGCTCAACATCATTGGTGCCTTCTATGGGATCAAGGTGGCCCAGACCATAGGCAAGGACATCGTCAAACCTGAAGTTATCACCCTGCCTACCATAGGCGCCGCCATGCTTGGCATCATCATTTGGAGCACGCTGGCCTGGTGGCGGGGTCTGCCGACCAGCGAGAGCCATGCCCTGGTCGCCGGTCTCAGCGGAGCCGGCCTGGCTGCTGCCGGACCCGAGGTCCTGGTGTGGAAGGGCTGGAGCAAAGTCCTCATCGGATTGGCCTTTTCCACCTTCTTAGGATTCGGCGGCGGGTTACTGCTGATGATCCTTATCTATCGGCTGTTTTTCCAATCCCGCCCAGAGACCGTGCGCCGTTGGTTCGGCAAGTTGCAGATTCTTTCCGCCGCCTTCATGGCCTTTGGCCACGGCAGCAACGACGGCCAGAAGTTCATCGGCGTGTTCAGCCTAGGCCTGGTTCTGGGCGGACTGTTGCCGGAGTTCGCCGTACCCGGCTGGGTGATTTGGACCTGCGCCCTGACCATGGGTGTAGGAACCGCCATCGGCGGCTGGCGTATCATCAAGACAATGGGATTACGGCTGACGAAGTTGCAGCCCGTGCATGGGTTCGCCGCCGAAACAGGCGCAGCATTCACCATCACTCTGGCCTCTTACTTTGGCATCCCGCTGAGCACTACCCACACCATCAATACCGCCATCATGGGGGTCGGCGCGACACGACGGCTCTCCGCCGTCCGCTGGGGCGTGGGCAGGGAAATCGCGATAGCATGGATTCTCACCTTCCCAGTCTGCGCCCTAATTGCCTGGACAACCATGAAGCTGCTGCTGCTGATCCTGTGATGGTCCAGTTGGCCCGACGGGTCAATAACCTGAAGACTGGCGCCGTGCGTGGTCGTCCTTCAGAGTCGCAGCTTCCAACGGCCTGTTTGCTAGAATGACAACCGTACGCGGATGACAAACGCGCCCTTCAGCGACGTCGAGAGCTGCATCGAGGAAATCCGCAACGGCCGCATGGTCGTGGTGGTGGACGACGAAGACCGTGAGAACGAAGGCGATCTGACGCTAGCCGCCGAGAGGGTCACCGCCGGAGCCATCAACTTCATGGCCAAGCATGGCCGCGGCCTGGTTTGCCTGGCCCTGACCGAGGAGCGGCTCGACCACCTGCGCATCGGCCCCATGACAGCGGAGAACACGGCTACCTACGGCACGGCTTTCTGCGAAGCCATCGACGCGCGCAGCGGCATCACCACTGGAATCTCCGCCTACGACCGGGCACGAACCATTCGGGTCGCCATCGATCCCGCCACCCGGGCCTCCGACCTGGCCCGGCCCGGCCACGTTTTCCCGCTACGGGCGCGCAAAGGCGGCGTCCTGGTGCGTGCGGGCCAAACGGAAGCTTCCGTGGACCTGGCACGCCTGGCCGGCATGGTACCGGCCGGCATCATCTGCGAAATCATGAAGGAGGACGGCACCATGGCGCGGGTGCCCGACCTCATCGAATTCTGCCGCGAGCACGGCCTGAAGATGATGACCGTGGCCGATCTCATCCGCTATCGACTGCGCCATGAGCGGTTCGTGCGCCGCATCGGCGAGGCCGTATTGCCCACCCGCTTCGGCGACTTCCGCATGATCGCCTACGAGAGTGAGATCGACCGGGAGTCGCACGTGGCCTTGATCCGCGGCGAGGTGGAAAAGTCCGGGGATGAACCGGTGCTGGTGCGCATGCACTCCCACTGCCTGGTGGGTGACGTCTTCGGCGCCACCTGGTGCGACTGCCAGGCGGTGATCGAGCGCTCCATGGAGCGGATCGCCGCCGAAGGCCGCGGCGCCCTCATCTATCTGCACCAGACTTCCAAGGGCTTCTCTGTCGAGCGCGTGGCCGATCGCCCCGCGCTGGCCTTTCATCGCGAAGTGCGCCAGCCCGACCTGCCCGACCATCAGCGCAAGACTCAGCGCGAAGTCGGAATCGGAGCGCAGATTCTCTCCGATTTGGGCATCCATTCCCTCCGCCTGCTCACCAATCATCCCCGCAAGCTGGTGGCGCTGGAAGGATTCGGCATGCGGGTGGTGGAGCAGGTTCCCGTGCCGGTACGATCACAAGTCCCGAGCCGGGATTAGCACGGATTCCTGGCGAAGAAACAGGGCGCGGCTTCAGCCGCGCCCCTGGCCTCTCTGGGGGAGAATACGTCAGTTCGGCTTGCGCGGCAGCACGGCATCATCGCGCAGCATGAAGTGCGCCGAGCACTGGGCGGAACCGCACAGGACCGGGATCAGCCCGGCCACCTGCCGGCGCGTGATCAAGCCCAGCGTGCCGCAAGAGGGGCAGGCCAGCACGGCCCAGTAGGGATCCTCGTTCCCCCCTACCTCGCCGGCATTTTCCAGCACAAAGACGGTGCCGGGCTCCATCTGCTCGGGGATCCATTCGGTGAGGATGCTCAGTTCGGCCACCATGGGAACGCACCCCGCAGGAGCCTTGGTTGACTTGCCGTGCGATAGCTTGGGATCTTCTTTCATGACGCCAGCCTCCGCGAGCGCGCCCTCCGCATCCCCGCCGCCCGGACCGGACGCTTGCGCCCGCGCAGGTCGCTGCGCAGGCGGCGCACGGTATCGGTCAGGCAGACGGCGAAAATGGGCTGACGCGCACTCTTGAGGATGTCCACCACCCGGTGCGCCGAGTCCTCCACATAGACGCGGCGACCATCGGTCAGCAGGTGGCAGTCGGACCGGACCGAGACCGCGTCCACCAGGCTGCGTCCGAACTCCCGCTGCAGCATGCGCACCACTTTGCGCACGCGCTGCAAGCTGAAGCCCTTGTCGCGCAGCTCGGCGATCACAGCCACGGCGGCCAGGTCGTCCATCGAGTACAGCCGGCGGCGCCCGTCGCGCGCCGGCACCACGATTCCCTGCTCGTCCCACCATTGCAGCTGGCGCAGGGTGATGCCGGTGAGCGCCTCCACTTGCTTCGACGTGTATCCTTGGCTCATTCGCGAAAACTTTTGCTTGAAACGCGCAACTGCCGAATTGTTTCGAACATTCTAGGCCTGGAATGTTGCGTGTCAAGCAGAATCCGCCCCTCGTGCATCTCTGCAAGTAACAGACTCGACGAACACGGCAGACGGGATACGGCCTGAGCGCATCGCTGTTGCCGCTTGGCGTTCGGTCCTGGGGACTGGTTACAATCGAGGCGTGAAGCTGCAGATCAACGGCGAGGAGCGAAGCGTCTCAATCGAGCCGGCGAGTCTGGCGGGATTGCTCGACCATCTGGGCTTGAAGGCGGACCGGGTGGCCGTGGAACTGAACCGCGAGATCGTCCCCCGCGACCGCTGGCCTGCGACACCTCTGGTGGATGGAGACCAGCTGGAGATCGTCCATTTCGTCGGCGGCGGATGATTCTCAACGGGACCTGGTGATAGGTCCTATCGCTTCACTCGGAACTTGCGCGTCGCCGACTTCCCTTCCCACACGGCGCGGATCAACACCCCGGAATCCTGGCCGGCATCGGCGCCCAGCGTAACTGTGAGTTCTGCGCTTCCGGAGCTATCCGTTGAGGCCTGCGCCACCACCGGGGCTTGGCCGTCCAAGGACAATTTCGCTGCTACTCGCGCACCGGAAGCGGGAGCGCCGCCATCGGTAACCAGCAATTTCATCGCCAGGACGCCATTGGCATCGGGCGCGCCTGGGTTGCTCCACCGCATGGCCAGCCCGCTGCCATCTACATCCTGAATATCGCGGTCCTGGGCGACGACTTCCGCCGCCTTGCCCTCCTTGATCCCGTCCAGCACCAGGCGATGCTGGGCTTTGAGCATCTCGTGCATCTGCTCTTCGGAGAAATCCGGCCGCAGGGCATGACCGGCATAGGATGCGGCACGCTTACCGATGCACTGTCCCTTGACGAAGACCTGGGTCTGCAGCAGGAGCTCGACCTTCCGCGCTTCGCTCTGGACGTGGTAGACGGTATCGCCGTGCTTGACGTCGGTGTTGAAACCGAAAATCATGGCCCGCCCGCCTCTCGGCCGCCGGCGCACTTCTTTGCAGCGAGCCGCACAAATCGGCGCAAACTTGACACTCCGAAATGCGAACTCTATAGTCGAATGTTTAGCGGTTTGAGAACGGCGCGCATTATATACACGCTCTCCCATGCCGGACAACTACTTCGCCCGCTACCTGCCGCTACTTCTACATTTACTGGTCGCCGCGGCTCTGGCGGCCGGGATGGTGCTGCTCTCGCATCTGATCGGCTGGCGCCGGCCCAGTAGAGTCAAATCCCAGGCCTATGAATGCGGCATGGATCCGGTGGGCGACGCCCGCAGCCGCTTCTCGGTGAAGTTCTACCTGGTCGCCATGCTGTTCATCCTGTTCGACGTCGAGGTGGTGTTCCTCTTTCCCTGGGCGGTCATCGCCCGCGAGCTGGGACTGTTCGGCTTCTTTGAGATGCTGGTGTACATCGGCATCGTCCTGGCCGGCTTCTTCTACATCTGGAAGAAGGGAGTTTTGGACTGGTCCGGCACTCCCCGGAGCGATCTTTAACATGGCGCTCCCACCGGCCATCACCGATTTCGAGCAGCTTCGCGGGGAGGCTCCCGTCGCGCGCTTGCTCGGCTGGCGGTCCGATGCGGTGGCCGGCGCCAAGCTCGATCGCGGCGAGCTGAGCATCGAAGTGCGCGCTCCCGCCCTCCGCGAAGCCGGGCTGTTGCTGCGTGACGATGCCGACTTGCGCTTCAACTTTCTTTCCGATTTGACCTGCGTGGACTGGCATCCGCGTGAGCCGCGCTTCGAGGTCGTATATCACTTGCTCTCCATCCCGCGCCGCGCGCGAGTACGCCTGAAAGTGCGTCTGGCGGAGGGCGATGCCGGCGTCGAGTCTGTGACTTCAGTCTGGCCTTCGGCCAACTTCTTCGAGCGCGAGGTTTTTGACCTGTTCGGGGTTCGCTTCCTGGGCCACCCCGACCTGCGCCGCATCATGATGCCGGAAGACTGGCAGGGACACCCGCTGCGCAAGGATTATCCCGTTGAGGGGTACCGCTAGCCGTGGCCACGCTCACCCCCACGCTTACGCCGGAGGGCGAAGGCACTCTGGTCCTGAACATGGGACCACAGCATCCTTCAACGCACGGGGTCCTGCGCCTGCTGCTGGAGATCGAAGGCGAAAACGTGGTGCGCATGATCCCGGACATCGGCTATCTGCATACCGGCATTGAGAAAACCGCTGAAGCCAAGTTCTACCAGCAGGTGGTGGTACTGACCGACCGCATCGACTACCTGTGCCCGTTGACCAACAACCTGTGCTACGTGCTGGCGGTCGAGAAGCTGCTGGGCCTGGAGGCTCCGCCACGCGCGCAGTGGATGCGCGTGCTGCTCAACGAGCTTTCGCGCATCGCCTCACACCTGGTCTGGCTGGGCACCCATGCGCTCGATATCGGCGCCATGACCGTCTTCCTCTACTGCTTCCGCGAGCGCGAGGACATCCTGCGCCTGTTCGAGATGGTCAGCGGCCAGCGCATGATGACCTCCTACTTCCGCATCGGAGGTCTGGCCCTGGAGCCGCCGCTCGGCTTCTTTGAGCGCGTCCGTCGCTTCGCCGACCTCTTCCCTGCGCGGGTGGACGAATACGAAGCCTTGCTCACCGGCAACCGCATCTGGATCGGGCGTACCAAGGGCGTGGCCTATCTCTCCGGCGACGATGCCGTGGCCCTGGGCGTGACCGGTCCCTCACTGCGCGCCAGCGGCGTGGATATCGATCTGCGCCGCGACATGCCTTATTCGAGCTACGACCAGTTCCAGTTCAAGGTCCCGGTATCGACGGACGGCGATGTCTACGCCCGCTATCTGGTGCGCGTGCAGGAACTGCGCGAGTCCATCGGCATCGTGCGGCAGGCGCTGGACGGCATGCCGGAAGGCGCGGTCAAAGCCGATGCGCCCAAGGTGGTGCTGCCGGATCGGGAGAAGATGAAGACGCAGATGGAAGCGCTCATCTATCACTTCAAGATCGTCACCGAGGGCTTTGCGGTGCCCGCGGGCGAAGTCTATCAAGCCATCGAGTCACCGCGCGGCGAGATGGGCTACTACGTGGTGTCCGATGGCACTGCCAAGCCGCACCGCGTCCACATGCGCTCGCCGTCGTACGCCAACCTCCAGGCCCTGCCCAAGATGTGCGAAGGCAAACTGATCGCGGACGTGGTGGCGGCCATCGGCAGCATTGACATCGTGCTGGGAGAAATCGACCGGTGATTCCCGTCTCCGAACAGCTCGACAGGTTTTTTGACGAGAAGATGCAGGAATACCCCACGCGTCGCTCGTTCCTCGTTCCCATGCTGCTCTACACCCAGGATGAACTGGGTTACGTGACCGACGAAGCCGTCACCTACCTGGCCAGCAAGACCGACCTGACGGAGCTAGAGATCCGCAACGTCATCAGCTACTACAGCATGCTCACCACCAAGCCGCGAGGCAGGTACAACCTGCAGGTTTGCACCAACATTTCCTGCATGCTGCGCGGAGCCGAGGGCATATTCGAGCACTGCAAGAGCAGGCTCGGCATCGGCCACAAGGGAACGAGCAAGGACGGCGTGTTTTCGCTCGAAGAAGTCGAGTGTATCGGTGCTTGCAGTTGGGCGCCTGCCATGCAGGTGAACTACGACTTTCACGAGAACCTCACAGCGGAAAAGGTCGATAAGCTCCTCGAGGATTGCCGCAAGAAGGGAACGCAATAGGTGGCGGACCTGGTAGCACACGCCGATGAAGTCAAGGTCGTAAGCAAACGCTTCGGCCTAGGTGCGGCCTCGCTGGACCGCTACCTGGAGCTGGATGGCTACAAGGCCGTACAAAAGGCCCTTTCCATGACGCCGGACGCCATCATCGGCGAAGTGAAAGACTCCAGCCTGCGCGGCCGCGGCGGGGCTGGCTTTCCTGCGGGGCTGAAGTGGTCCTTCGTGCCCAAAGAGTCTCCCAAGCCCAAGTACGTGCTCTGCAACGGGGATGAGAGCGAACCCGGCACCTGCAAGGACCGCCTGCTCCTGGAGCACGACCCGCACTCGGTGATTGAAGGCGTGATGATCGCCGGGCTGGCCGTGCAAGCCAAGGTCGGCTTCATCTACATTCGCGGCGAGTACCGCTACCTGGTCGACATCCTTCGCCAGGCGCTGGCAGAGGCGCGCGCGCGCGGCTTCATCGGCAAGAACATCTTTGGCAGCGGCCGAGACTTCGAGGTCTACTGGCATACCGGCGCCGGCGCGTACGAGGTCGGCGAAGAGTCGGCGCTGATGGAGTCGCTCGAGGGCAAGCGCGGCATCCCGCGCATACGTCCGCCCTTCCCGGCCGTGGTGGGGCTGTGGGGCGGTCCTACCGTCATCAACAACGTGGAGACGCTGGCCTCGGTGCCGCACATCATTCTGGGCGGAGGGAAATGGTACGCCGACCTGGGCACGCCCAAGAACGGCGGCACTCGACTGTTCTGCCTCAGCGGCCATGTCAACCGGCCGGGCGTTTACGAACTGCCGCTCGGCTACAACCTGAAGAAGATGATTCACGAGGTGGCGGGCGGTATCCCCAACGGCCGCAAGGTCAAGGCCGTGGTGCCGGGCGGCTCTTCGACGCCCATCCTCGCCGCCGAAGAAATCGACGTCGCCATGGACTTCGACTCGCTGGCCAAGATCGGCACCTTCCTGGGTTCGGGCGGCGTGGTGGTGGTTGACGATGCCACCTGCATGGTGAAGTTCGCGCAGCGCATCATCGGCTTCTACCAGCACGAAAGCTGCGGCTGGTGCATCCCCTGCCGCGAGGGCACGGACTGGCTCAAGAAGACGCTCACCCGCTTCCACGCCGGCGGCG
>DATIGQ010000161.1 GCA_035454605.1 Terriglobales bacterium | reverse complement strand
ACCACGGTCGCGCCTTCGGCGATGAAAGCGCGCAAACCTCCGGAGTGGTCACCATGATGGTGGGTCAACGCCACGTAGCGTATCGGCTTGTTGGGAATCAGCTCCTTGATCTTGGAGATAGCCGCCTGTGCCGCTCCGGTGTTGAGCGGTGCCTCCACGGCGAGAATGTAGTCGTTGAAACCCACGGCCAGCACGCTGTAGCCGCCTCCTCCCACGTCCTGGATCTCGTACACGTCCTCGGCGAGCTTGGCGGTCTTGATCGGGCGCCCGGCAGGGAACGGCGGCGCTTCCTCGAAGCCCTCCGGCTTCTGGAACAGACTATCGTCCAGCTTGGCATTCAGCACGAAGTCGGAGTAGCGGAATTCGGTGTTCACTTCGCCGGCTACGAGTTGGGTCCACTTGCCCGGCACTTTCAGCCCGCCGACCGCCTGGTAGTCGGAGAAGATGATCTCCGCCGACGTATCGCCCGTCAGTGGGTCGGGGAACAGCAGTTCGTACTTGCTCAACAGGTTGGTCTGGGCATCGAAATAGAGCGCCAGCGCGGAATTGTCCGTATGCGCGTACGCAATCACGTTCTGCTTGCGGCCTTCAAAGGTGCCTTCGCCCAGCCAGCGCAGAGTCAGGTTGCGCTGCTGCGCGTTGCGCAGGATCTCATGAGGCAGGCGCCGGTAGAACTGGCCGACGGGCGGGCCGCTCAGCGTCGTTTGCGGCAGCTTGGTGAAGGTGCGCGCGATGAAGTCGATGTTGTATCCCTCGCCGCCGCTCACGATAGTGCGGTTCTTGAAATCGAAGCCGGCCACGCTGCCCTCGGTGTCTCCGACCAGGCGGTTGCCCTTGACGTCGAGCACCAACCGGTCTTTTTGCCGGCCCGCGCGGTAGGGCGGCTGCGCGCTCTCCATCTGCTGGCGCGGCGTGAGCGTGCCTTCACGATTGAAGGAGATGTTCTCGACGGCGTCGATGGCCGCCTGTCCCCCGTGGGCCTCGATCGCCGCCTCCAGGACGCGGCGTGCATTCTCGTACGAACTCTTCAGTGCCGTTGCCGGATCTTGTGCGGTAGCGGACACTGCGGCCAGCAGCAGACCAGCCGCCAGCCGCATAAAGACTGCCAAGGGAGTGCGCATCAGAATCCTCCGGATTTCGAATTACCGAGCAAGGCGGCAATTCTTTCCGGGTGTGGGACAGGGCGCAAGCACCTTGGGACGACAGGGACTGGAGGGATAGCCGAGCGGTCCGAATGAAGTCGCAGAAAGCAACGGGCGGGGATAGCGACGCCGCGGTAATGGGCAGCAAACGGGCGCTCCCCGAGGGGGAGGAAGTGGTCAGGTAGAATGACGCTCGGTGCCCTACAGTTCGCAACAGGTCCGCATTCTGCTGGTTCTCACGCTGCTGAACTTCGTCAACTACATCGACCGGCAGATCGTCTTCCCGCTCTTCGGACCCATCAAAGATGAATTCCTGCTCAGCGACCAGCAGTTGGGACTGCTGGGCACCGTCTTCACTCTGGTGCACGCGCCCCTCAACGTACTGTTGGGATATGCCGCGGACCGCGTCTCGCGCCCCCGCATCATGACCCTGGGCGTGCTGTTCTGGAGCGGGGCCACCTTCCTGAGCGGCCTGGCGGGATCGTTCCGTTCCTTGCTGGCGGCACGCGCTCTGGTGGGGGTGGGCGAGGCCGCCTATGGTCCCGCCGGAACCGCTATGCTCACAGGAGCGTTCCCGCCGGAAATGCGGGCCCGCGTGCAGGGGTTTTTCAACGTGGGAATGTTCATCGGCGGCGCGGCCGGACTGGCAGTGGGCGGACTGATCGCCGACCGCATGGGCTGGCGGCCGGCGTTCTTCCTGGTGGGCTTGCCCGGGCTGGTGTTGGCCGCAGCCATGTATCGCGTGCCGGAAGTCCCGCGGCCGCCGCGCGCCGAGACCGTTCCCTTGCGACATCTGTTGCGCGTACCGGCCTACGTCACCTTGTTGGTGAGCGGCTGGTTCGTCACCTTTGCCGCCCAAGCCTATGTCACCTGGGGTACGGAATTCGTTCGCCGGGACAAAGGATTCACCTTGAGTCAGGCGGGCGTGAGCTTGGGCACCATCGTGGTGGTGGCTGGAGTGCTCGGTGTAATGACCGGCGCCTGGCTCGCGGATCGCTTTGCGCGAATCTGGCCGTGGGGCCGCGTGGCGGTCGTCTTGGCCGGTTTCCTGTTGGCCACGCCGCTGGTTCTGGGCGGGTTGCACGCCGAGGACAAAGTGATGTTTCTCGGCCTGTTCTTCGCGGCTACATTCTTTATGAGCTGGTATCACGGACCGGTGATTGCCATCATCCACGACCTGGTACCGGAGCGCGCTCACGCCACCGCGGTCGGTGTGACCTACTTTCTGGTGAATTTTTCCGCGCCCGCACTGGCCCCCTGGGTGGTGGGCCTCATCGCAGACCGTTACGGGCTGCTGGCGGGCATGCATGCGGCCGTCGGCGCGCAACTCATCGGGGGCTTGCTCTATCTCTTGGTGATTCATTTCATCCGGCGGGACGGGCTGCGGCATCCGGTCTTGGCCGGCTATCACGCCGCGTCGCCAGCCATTCCGTCGACGGGGAATGTCCAATGAACCGCGTGCTTTTCTGTCCGCCCACGTATTTTGAGGTTCGGGACGTGAAGAATCCCTTCATGGAGAACGCTGCTCCGGTGGACAAAGAGTTGGCAAAACAGCAATGGGAGGGAGTACGTAGCGCGTTTGCCGGCGCCGGCTTCACGCTCGAAACCATTGCGCCGGTTCCTGGCCTGGAGGATATGGTCTTTTCCAATAACCAGGTATTCGTAGGGACCCACAAGTCGCTCGGTCCGTTCATTGTGCCCAGCCGCATGCGATATCCCTCGCGCCAACGCGAAGTGCCGTACTACACCGATTGGTTCCGGGCTCGGGGCTACCGCGTGATCGAACTCAATTACGGTGACGACTACCTCGAGGGCCATGGTGACCTTCTCTGGGATCCCGACTTCTCACGCGTCTGGGCCGGCTACGGCGTCCGCTCCACGCGCGGTGGTGTGGAAAAGTTCAAGTCAGCCCTGGCCGAGTTGGGCATCGAGGTCGTCCCGCTCGAGCTCTCCGACCCACGCTTCTACCACCTTGATACGTGCCTGGCTCCCCTGGCGCCCGGCTCCATCCTTATCTACCCGGGAGCATTCACACCGCCGGCCCTGGAGGCAATCCGCCGAAACGCGTTGAGGGTACACGAGGTTAGCCTGCAAGAAGCCTTGCGGTTTGTTTGTAATGGAGTATCTGCTCACGAGCGATTTATTACCCCGGAGTTAACTCCGGGTCTTCAGGTAGCCCTTGAGAAAGAAGGGCTTACGGCAATACGCGTGCCTACCTCCGAGTTCGAAAAGTCAGGTGGGAGCGTGTGCTGCCTTAAACTGTTTTTAGAATGAATAAGTTACGGGTCAAAGAAAAAGCTTGACCGGGCTTCGCCAATGGCCCTAAGCTAGCTCTCCAAAGCTCTGGTTCCCCAGGTGGTTTTCAGTTCAAGATTTCCGGGAGGGGAGCCAAGATGTTCCTCCAAACAGCAACTTTTGGCGAGGTTCCCCCATCTAATTGGGCGACAGAGGATTATGGGTATCGGTGCGGGGAAGGATTGACGAAAGTCAGCCCTCCAGCCAAGGGTTCTCAAGACAAGCTGTCAGAACATCAAGGAGTGAGAGGAGGTCCCACCTATTATGCGTTCTGATCTGGTTTACGACGCGCTGCGCACGGTGAACAACCGGTACGTCCTGTGCCAGTTGGCGTCGAAAGCGACTCGTCGGTTCCATCGTCCTGCCACTCGCGTGCAGGAAACCATGAATGAAGTGCTGGGCCGCCTGGCGGATGCGCCTGCCGCCGAGCGGGTGATGGCCTGGCCGGAAAACCATCCCGGAGCGGAGCGTCGCGCGGCGTAACCCGCCGCGCGCCGCACGTTCTTCCTCTTCGCAAGCTTCCCGTTTTCCACTCTTCCTTCCTGAAGACCCGAACCTCGTAGGGGATCATGACCATTGCTGAACTGAAAGAAAAGAACATCCAGGAACTCAGCCAGATTGCGCGCGGCCTGGAGCTTCCCGGCGCCGGCGGCCTGCGCAAGCAGGACCTGATCTTCAAAATCCTGCAAGCGCAGAGCGAGAAAGAAGGGCATATCTTCGCCGAGGGAGTGTTGGAAATCCTGCCCGACGGCTACGGATTCCTGCGTTCGCCCGACTACAACTACCTGCCCGGCCCCGACGACATCTACGTCTCGCCGTCGCAGATCCGCAAGTTCGACCTGCGCACCGGCGACACCATCAGCGGCCAGGTGCGCCCACCCCACGAGGGCGAGAAATACTTCGCACTGGTGAAGATCGAAGCGGTGAACTTCGAGTCGCCGGAGGAAGCCCGCAACAAGGTCCTGTTCGACAACCTGACGCCACTCTATCCGCAACAGCGCGTGAAGCTGGAGACGGCGAAAGACAACATCTGCGCGCGAGTGATGGATCTGCTCACGCCTATCGGCAAGGGGCAGCGCGGGCTCATCGTTTCGCCGCCCCGCGCCGGCAAGACCATGCTGCTGCAGAACATCGCCAACTCCATCACGTCGAATCATCCCGAGGTCGTTTTGATCGTGCTGCTCATCGACGAGCGCCCTGAAGAAGTCACCGATATGCAACGGTCGGTGAAGGGCGAGGTCATCTCCTCTACCTTCGATGAGCCGGCCGCCCGCCACGTGCAGGTGGCCGAGATGGTCATCGAAAAGGCCAAGCGGCTGGTCGAGCACAGGAAAGACGTGGTCATCCTGCTCGATTCCATCACCCGCCTGGCGCGCGCCTACAACACAGTGGTGCCGCCATCGGGAAAGATCCTGTCGGGCGGCGTGGACTCCAACGCCCTGCAACGCCCCAAGCGCTTCTTCGGCTCGGCGCGCAACATCGAAGAGGGAGGCTCACTCACGATCGTGGCCACGGCCCTGGTCGACACCGGCTCGCGCATGGACGACGTGATTTTCGAAGAGTTCAAGGGCACGGGCAACATGGAGATTATTCTGGAGCGGAAGCTGGTGGACCGGCGTGTGTTTCCGGCTATCGACATCCAGCGTTCCGGCACCCGGAAGGAAGAGCTGCTCATCGCCAAGGACGACCTGGCGCGCATCTGGGTGCTGCGCAAGGTGCTGAACCCGCTCTCGCCCGTGGAGGCCATGGAATTGCTCATCGACAAGCTGGGCAAGACCAAGGCCAATAGCGAATTCCTGGGTAACATGGCAGCGCTGTGATCCTTCGACTCACGGCACGAAGTTTCTTATCCTCGACAAACTTGTTGACAGCGCCGCTCTCAAGACTTCTGGAGGATTTTGAAGTGGCGCTCTTTAGTGCCGGGTCCACCTCTCCAGCTCTCTGCCCGGCACTTGGGGTGCAGAGAAGGGTTCGCTCGAGACTCAGTCCTCCGCCAGCGAGTCTGCACTTCCGATTCTCTCCTCGTGCGCGCTTCCAAGTCTCGCGAATTGGCGGCACTTTTCTCCAACGGTCCAGAACCCTCGCTGTTGAAGCACGGCATACGGACTCTTCTGATTATCCAAAAGATATTCTCATAATGTAACAACTGACAACGAGGAAGCGCGCGGTCTCACCTATCCTTGCTGTCGGCCTTGCTCCCTCGTGCCTCTGTCGTAGGCGGTTCGTCGAGCCTGGAACGCAGCTCGTTGCCATCAAAGAGGCAAGGTAAAGAGCGCCTCGAGGTTTTGTTCTTCGAGATCAGTTCAACGGCGCGATCCACCCAGAAGGACACTAATGCGGTGGAGCGGTTGCCCAGCTCATCAGTCACGCAGAGCCTGGCGTCCACCATAGTTCCGTGAGGGTATTTTTTCGGGATTGGTTTGTACCCAACGCCGAGCAACAGTCCAGAGATCGGAACCCCCTTGCGCACTTGCTTGCGATGATTCAGAACGACCTCCCTCGGGAATTCAGGACCATCCCTTCCAGGAATCTTGTACACGT
>DATIGQ010000160.1 GCA_035454605.1 Terriglobales bacterium | reverse complement strand
TTACCAGAGCGCCGGGGACATGCGCACCGATCTGCAGCGCCTGAAGCGGGACACCGAGTCGGGCTACGTGTCTTCCTCGGTCGCGGCAGCGGCGGCCGCGGCGGCCGCAGCCAAGCCTCGGCGAAGTGGGCTGTGGACCGGGGCCGGTGTCGCCGTGGTGGTGCTGGCGGTGGCTGCCGGTCTGTGGCTCGGACGCGGCAGGCCCGCTTCGGAATCAGCCCAGGTCGCGCCTTCCATAGCCGTCCTGCCTTTTGTGGACATGAGCGAGGAGAAGAATCAAGAGTACTTCTCGGATGGGCTGGCCGAGGAGCTGCTCAATAACTTAGCCAAGATTCCGGAACTCCGCGTGGCCGCCAGGACCTCTGCCTTCCAATTCAAGGGAAAGAACGAGGACCTGCGTACGGTAGGCGAGAAGCTGAACGTGGCCACTGTCCTGGAGGGGAGCGTGCGCCGGGAAGGCAAGCGGGTGCGCATCACCGCGCAGTTGATCAAGGCCGCCGACGGGTTTCATTTGTGGTCGGAGACCTATGACCGCGAGATCGACGATATCTTCGCCGTGCAGGACGAGATTGCGCGCTCGGTGGCGGGCTCGCTGAAGGCGACCCTGCTGGGAGGAAAGACGGCAACGCTTTCCACTCCGGGTAAGAATGCCGAAGCTTACAGCGTCTACCTGCAAGGGCGGTACTTTTACGGGCGGGGCGGCAAGGAAAACCTGGAGAAGGCGATCGGTTACTACGAACAGGCAATCAAGCTGGATTCCGGCTATGCCCCGGCATGGGTGGGGCTGGCCGAGGTCCGCGGCCGCCAGGCGGATGTGGGCTACCTGCGTGTTGAGGAGGGCTACCGGAAGGCACGGGAGGCGGTGGAGCGGGCCTTGGCGCTCGATGCAAACCTGGCGGAGGCCCACGCGGCCATGGGATGGATCAAGAAGGCCTACGACTGGGACTGGGCGGGAGCGGATGCCTCCCACCAGCGGGCGCTGGCCCTGGAGCCGGGAAACGCCAAAGTTATGCGGAGCGCTGGCACCCTGGCCTTTACCTTGGGCCGCTTTGAAGAGGCCCTGGCCCTGGACCGCCGGGCCGTAGAGCTGGATCCGCTTAGCGTGTCTGCCCGCACCAATCTTGGGATCCATGCCCACTATGCCGGCCGGCCGGAGGACGCAGCAGCGGCTTTGAAGAAGGCCCTGGAGCTCAACCCGGAGGGCCAGGGTACGCACACGCTCCTCGGCCGGGTCTACCTGGCGCAGGTGCGCCCGCAGGAGGCCCTGGCCGAAATGGACCGGGAGCCGGAGCCTGTCTGGCGCCTGTACGGGCAGGCGCTGGCATATCATGCCCTGGGGCGGAAGAAGGAAGCGGACGCGGCCCTGGCGGAGTTTGTGGCAAAGTACCATGCGGACGCGGCGTTCCAGATTGCCGAGGTGTACGCCTTCCGCGGGGAAGCCGACCGCGCTTTCGAATGGCTGGAGCGGGCCTACGCCCAACGCGACGGCGGGCTCTCCGAGATGAAAGGGGACCCACTGCTGAGGAGCCTGGAACGCGACCCGCGCTACGCCGCCTTCCTGAAGAAGATGCGCCTGCCCGCTTGAGTACCCTGATATATCGCCAAGGGTCTTGCAGATTCCGAGCCCCTAGTCAGCCGTGGCGTCCGGCATTCTGAAGGGCAGACCAAACTCATGGACCGCGCTGCGTAGGAGGAGAGAAATCATGCAAGAACGCAAACTTGGAAGAAGCGATCTGGAGGTTTCGGCCATCGGGCTCGGTTGCATGGGATTGAGCTCCGGCTATGGGCCGCCTGTGGACAAGCAGCAGGGAATCGCACTCATCCGAGCGGCAGTGGAGCGCGGGGTCACGTTCTTTGACACCGCGGAAGTGTACGGGCCGTTCACGAACGAAGAACTCGTCGGTGAGGCGCTTGCGCCCGTGCGTGAGCAGGTGGTGATCGCCACCAAATTCGGGTTCAGGATCGAGAACAAGAAGCAGGCCGGTTTGGACAGCCGCCCGGAACACATCAGGGAAGTCGCCGAGGCTTCGCTGAAACGCCTGAAGACGGATGCGATTGACCTGTTCTATCAGCACCGGGTCGATCCGAATGTTCCGATCGAAGACGTCGCAGGCGTGGTGAAAGACCTCATTCGGGAAGGCAAGGTAAGGCATTTCGGCCTCTCAGAAGCAGGCGTCGAGACCATCCGCCGGGCGCACGCGGTGCAGCCTGTAGCCGCTCTTCAGAGCGAATATTCGCTGTGGTGGAGGGAGCCTGAAGCGGAAGTACTACCGACGCTCGAGGAGCTCGGAATCGGATTCGTTCCGTTCAGTCCCCTGGGGAGAGGGTTCCTCACCGGCAAGATCGACGAGAACACGAAATTCGACGCTTCTGACTTCCGCAACGTTGTTCCCCGTTTTACGCCGGAGAACCGCAAAGCGAATCAGGCCGTGGTCGAACTGCTGGGCCGGATCGCGGCGGGAAAGAAGGCGACGCCGGCGCAGATCGCCCTGGCCTGGCTGCTGGCCCAGAAGCCGTGGATCGTACCCATACCGGGCACAACCAAGTTGCATCGGCTGGAAGAGAACCTCGGAGCGGACTCCGTCGAATTGACGCCCGACGACCTCCGCCAAATCGACCATGCCGCCTCGAAGATTCCGGTGCAAGGCGCTCGGTATCCCGAAGAGCTGCAAAAGCTGGTGGGCCGCTGAAACTTCGCGCTGCTCGTCAGCTTGCGGCGCGGTACTCCAGGGCCTCCGCGGCCGGAATCAGCTCCTGCTCCTCGCGGCGCATGTGCGCGCGCAAGGCGTGGGTGAAGCCGAAGCCGAGCTCGCGAATCACCTGGGCGCTTTCCGGAGTGGCATGCTTCAGCTCGCGGTGGATGGCTTCCAGCTTGCTGAACAGAGCCTCGTGCTCCTTGTAAAGCTCGGCCAGCAGGCGGCGGAGGTGCGGCGCTTCGCGCTCCAACTGCGCGTAAAGCCGGACTTCCTTGATGGCGGAGCGGCGGACGAGGTCCTGCTCCAGCACCTCGCGGACGAATTGCATGAGCTTGGCGAACCGTTCGTCCAGAACCTGATCATGGTTGGCGAGCTGGCACATCAGCATTTCCCAGACCAACAAGCGAGTGTCCAGGAGCCGGTTGTGTTCTAGAAGGATGTCCCAACGCTCATCGTGCCTCTCCATAAGGCCTCCTGATCTTCGAGATCAGTTGTGTCCTCACCCTGCGAGGACAGTATGAAAATGTCGTGCCTATGAATGCTCCCCTTACGGGAGAGCGGCTTTTTCCTGATATGCAGTCTTAGTTGCGGGCCAGGAGGCGCGGGTTGCCGGAGCCGGAAGGAATCGTCGTAGACTGGGCCCTGTGGAAATACTCGATCTGGCTGCGGTGGGCGGAGGCCTTTCCGTTATCAGTTGGGCCTACCTGCTGCTGGGGCGCGGCGGATTCTGGCGGGTGCCAAAGCCGCCGGCGCAGGGTGGAGGGACGGGCTCCAGCCAGGGCGGCGTGGCCGTGGTGGTTCCGGCGAGGGATGAGGCAGCGGTCATTGCGCAAAGCGTGCAGTCGCTGGTCCAGCAGACATTTGGCGGACCGCTGCACATCTTCGTAGTGGACGACGGCAGCAGCGATGAAACCGCCAGCGTGGCGCGCGAGGCGGCCGGCCGGGCCGGCAAAGCGGACGCGCTCACGGTGACAGAAGGCCGGCCGGTGCCCTCGGGATGGTCGGGCAAGGTGTGGGCGCTCGAGCAGGGGGTGGAGCGGGCGCGCGAACTCCAGCCGCGATTTCTCCTGTTCACGGATGCGGACGTGGTGCACGCTCCGGAGAGTGTGGCGACTCTGGTCGGCCAGGCGGAACGCGGGGGTTACGACCTGGCATCGTTCATGGTCAAGCTGCGCTGCCAGACGCCGGCGGAGAAGCTGCTGATCCCGGCATTCGTGTTCTTCTTCTTCAAGCTCTACCCGCCGACCTGGATCGCAGATGCGCGTCGCGATACGGCGGGCGCGGCCGGCGGATGCCTGCTGATCCGTCCTGAGGCGCTGGAACGTGCAGGAGGCCTGGCCGCCATCCGCGGGGAAATCATCGACGACTGTGCGCTGGCCCGAGCCGTGAAGAAAACCGGCGGCCGAGTGTGGCTGGGGCTGACGCCGACGACGGCCAGCATCCGGGAATATGGATCGCCGGCCGCAATCGGCCGCATGATCTCGCGCACGGCCTTCAATCAACTGCAGCACTCAACCCTGCTGCTGCTGGGAGCGCTGGCCGCAATGGTGGCCACATATCTGCTTCCGGTAGCGCTGGTGGCAAGCGGCCGGCCGCTGCCCACGCTGCTTGGGACGCTGGCTTGGGGGGCCATGACCGCGGCCTATCTGCCCATGGTTTGGTTCTACGGTCTGGCGGGGTGGTGGGCGCTGTCGCTGCCGTTGGTTGCGCTCTTCTACATGGGGGCGACGGTGCACTCTGCGCTGCAGTACTGGGCGGGGCGCGGCGGGGAGTGGAAGGGGAGAGTACAGGACCGCGGGCGAGAGATGGCCAGCTAGGAGTGCAGCGCCGGGCCCGATCTTCCACCGTTGCGCCGCACGCTGCCATGTGACCAGCGGCACCCTGCCATCGCACCATTCGCTGTGCAGTGGTATGATACGCGCCTTCCCGTGACCCTCACGAAGCCCGAAAACCTGGCCGGCGACTTTTGGGGCGGCCTTTCCGCCATGTTGGTGGCCCTGCCTTCGGCCATCGCCTTCGGCGTAATCATCTTCGCGCCACTGGGGGCGGCATACGCTGCCCAGGGGGCGATTGCCGGCATCCTGGGCACCACCGCTCTGGGCCTGGTAGCACCGGCCTTTGGCGGCACCAACCGGCTGATCACGGCGCCGTGCGCACCGGCTGCGGCCGTGCTTTCCGCGCTGGCTATCGAGCTCTCACAGAAGGGAACCAGCGCGGAGTCCGCGGTGCTGGTGTTGGTCATGGTCGCCCTGCTATGCGGAGTCCTGCAGGTTGGGTTTGGGATGGTAGGCCTGGGCCGGCTCATCAAGTACATGCCCTACCCGGTGGTGAGCGGCTACCTGAGCGGTGTGGGCGTCATCATCATCATCAGCCAGGTGCCGAAATTTCTGGGTGTTCCGAAAGGAGCCCAGTTCTGGCAGGCAGTTTCCAATCCCGGGCAGTGGAACTGGAACGCGATCGTGGTGGGCGTGGTCGCCGTCTCGGTGATGGTGATTGCGCCCAAGCTGACCAAGAAGGTGCCGGCGGCCATCCTGGGCCTGGTGGCAGCGGTGGGGGCCTACTTCGCCCTCAGCCTGATGGACCGGTCGCTGCTGGAGGTGACGGGGAACAAGCTCATCATCGGGCCGCTGGGAGGCTCAGAGGGCGGCTTCCTGGAAGCGACACTGGGCCGCTGGAAAGCGGTGGGCGCGCTCAAGGCGGCGGACCTGAAGCTGGTGTTCATTCCGGCGCTGACGCTGGCGGTGTTGCTCTCGATCGACACCCTGAAGACTTGCGTGGTGCTGGACGCACTGACCCGCAGCCGCCACAACTCCAACCGCGAGTTGATCGGGCAGGGATTGGGAAACGTGGCTTCGACCGTGGTCGGCGGAGTACCCGGAGCGGGCCAGATGGGCGCGACGCTGGTCAACCTGACCAGTGGCGCCCAGACCCGGCTCTCGGGGCTGATCGAAGGGATCCTGGCGCTGGTGGCATTCCTCATCCTGGGCAGTCTGATCGCCTGGATCCCGATTGCTGCTCTGGCCGGCATCCTGCTGGTGGTGGGCTTCCGCATGATGGACCGCAACAGCCTGCATCTGCTCAAGGCGCGTTCCACCGTCCTCGACTTTGTGGTGATCGTGGCGGTGGTGGTGGTGGCGGAAACGGTGAGCCTGATCGCCGCCTCTGCCGTTGGCGTGGGTCTGGCCATCCTGCTGTTTATCCGCGAGCAGATCGGCGGGTCGGTAGTGCGGCGCAGGACTTATGGGAACCAGATGTTCTCCAAGCAGGTGCGACTGCCGCAGGAAATCGAGATCCTGGAGAAGCGGGGCAACCAGACGGCTATCTTCGAGCTGCAGGGCAGCCTGTTTTTCGGCACCACCGACCAGTTGTACACCGAGCTGGAACCGGAACTGAAGACCAAGAGATATGTGATCCTCGACATGCGGCGGGTGCAATCGGTGGACGTCACGGCGGCCCACATGCTCGACCGCATCGAAGACACCATGGCCGAACGCAAGGGCTTCCTTATCTTCAGCCAGATTCCACACAACGTTCCCAGCGGCCGTGACATGCAGCAGTACTTCGACCAGGTTGGGCTGGTGCGGCAGCGGAGCGTGCGCATCTTCGGCGAACTCGATGAGGCGCTGGAGTGGGTGGAGAACCAGATCCTGGAAGAGGAACGGCTGGAGAAAGAACAGGAAACGGCGCTCGACCTGCGCCAGTTCGAGCAGTTCAAGGCCCGCAAGGAAGAGACCTTGGCGGCGCTGGAGGCGTGCATGGAACGGCGGTCGTTCAAGGCGGGAGAGCGGATCTTTGCCGCCGGAGACACGGGCGACGAACTGTTCATGATCCGGCGCGGAGCGGTGCGCATCCTGCTGCCGTTGCCGGGAACCGCCGGCCATCACCTGGCGACTTTCGGGCGCGGCGATTTCTTCGGCGAGATGTCGTTCCTGGACCGGCAGCCGCGCTCGGCGGATGCGGTGGCACATACCGACGCCGATCTGTTCGTGCTCTCTCGCGGGCGGTTCGACGGCCTGGCCGAGGAACACAAGCGGCTGGCCATCAACCTGCTCGAAGGCCTGGCCAAGGCCCTGGCCATCCGCCTGCGCCACACCAACACAGAACTGCGCGCGCTGCAGGAGTCGTAGCGCTTTCCCGCGGACTATAATCGCAGGGCGAGGTGTGCGATGAGCGAGAAGCAGCAGCCTGCGGAGCCCAGCCGAAAGCGACGTGAATTCCTGAAGATGGGAGGCGCCGCCACCGCCGGGTTCCTGGCGGGCAGTGTGGTGCAGCCGCGCGCCACCGCGCTGCCGCCCCTTCCGGAGAATCCAGCCACACCCGCGGCCATGTCCACGCGCAACCTGGGAGACACCGGCTACCAGACGGCGCTGTTCAGCCTGGGCGGGCAAGCGGCCATCGAGCAACCGGACAACGAGAGTGCCGCGGTCGCCATCGTGGAGCGCGCGCTCGACCTGGGCGTGAACTACGTGGATACGGCAGCGGCTTACGGCGGCGAAGCGCGCTGGAGCCAGCGCTACATCGGGCAGGTGATGAAGCGGCGGCGCTCCCAGGTCTTCCTGGCCAGCAAGACGCACGACCGCACGCGAGACGGCTCACTCAGGCTGCTGGAAGAATCGCTGCGCCTGCTGAACACGGACCACCTGGACCTGTGGCAGGTGCACAACCTCTCGCGCATGGAGCAGGTGGAGCAGATCTTCGCCAAAGGCGGCGCCATCGAAGCGCTCCAACAGGCGCGCGATCAGAAGATGGTGCGCTATCTGGGAGTGACCGGGCACGCCGACCCGGAGGTGCTCATCGCGGCCATCCAGCGCTTTCCGTTCGACACCATCCTGATGGCGCTGAATGCCGCCGACAAGCACCATCGCAGTTTCATCGAGCGGTTGCTTCCCATGGCGGTGGAGAAGCAGATGGGGATCATCGGGATGAAGGTACCTGCGCGCGGACGCATCCTGGCCTCGTGGGCGCCGGCCACGGGCGACCCGTCTTCATGGGCGGGAGGAAGCCGCCCGGGAACGCTGGCCATGCGGGAGGCGCTCTACTACGTGCTTTCGCTGCCGGTGAGCACGGTGATCATCGGCTGCGACTCGGTGGCGCAACTGGAAGAGAATGTGGAGCTGGCCCGCCGCTTTACGCCGCTGAGCGAGTCGCAGATGGCCACGCTGGTAGCTCGCACCGAGCCCATCGCCCGCCAGGCCCTGTTCTTCCGCCGGGCGTAGGCAGGAGTCTTCGATGCTTGAACTGGACGCCGTGCGCATGGAGTTTCCGGCGGACGCCAACATCATCGTCGGCCAGTCGCACTTCATCAAAACGGTCGAGGACATCTACGAGGCCGTGGTCGGGACGGTGCCGCAATGCAAGTTTGGGCTGGCCTTCAATGAAAGTTCCGGCCCTTGCCTGACGCGCACTGAGGGCAATGACGAGGAACTGCGCGCGGTGGCCGTGCGCAATGCCCAGGCGCTGGCCGCCGGGCACGTATTCGTGCTGGTGATCCGCGGCGCGTATCCCGTCAACCTGCTGCCGGCGCTGGGCCGCGTACCGGAAATCTGCTCCATCTTCTGCGCAACGGCCAACCCGGTGGAGGTCGTGGTGGCAAAGAGCTCCCAGGGACGCGGCGTCCTGGGAGTGATTGACGGCAACGCACCCATGGGAGTGGAAGGTCCGGAGGAACAGCGGGCGCGGCACGACTTGCTCCGCAAGATCGGATACAAGAGGTGAAACGCCGGGCAGGGAGCGCACGCCCCGCATGTTCCTGCATCACTGAAACCGAAGGCGCTTCGCGCTAGACTTAGTGCACGCTGCCGCCAGGCAGCAAGGAGGTTGCCATGCCGGTCCAGAGACTGAAGGAATTCCTCGACAAGGAAGGCGTTCGCTACGTGAGCATTGCGCATTCGACCGCATTCACGGCGCAGGAAATCGCCGCGCTGACGCACATTCCCGGCCGGGAGATGGCCAAGACCGTCATCCTCAAGCTTGACGACAAGATGGCGATGGCGGTGCTGCCGGCGTCGCGCCATGTGGACCTGGGCGCGGTGAAAGCGGCGGCTAAAGCGAAGCATGCCTCGCTGGCCACCGAGGCCGAGTTCCGGGAGAGCTTTCCTGACTGCGAAACCGGGGCCATGCCGCCGTTCGGGAATCT
>DATIGQ010000159.1 GCA_035454605.1 Terriglobales bacterium | reverse complement strand
TGATGCGGTCAGCTGAAGGATAGTTCCTGCGTTGCTCTGCACGTCTCCGCGCGGGATCGGCTGCCTCCATGGTCAGACACCACTCTTTGGGTGCGTCCTGCACGGTTCTCGTTCTCATCAGCCTGTCCAGGCGGCCAACGGTGCAAGGCACCATGTGGTTTAGGTTGCCCGTGTTCAAGATCACGCCCTTGGGCTCGCCCGAGGTGCCCGAGGTATAGATGATAGTCACCGCATCGGCGTCGGTCCGTGGCAGAGGCGCATCCTCGGCGATGGGCGCAGCGGTGAAGACTTCATCGAAGAGGCATTGCCGCGGAGCTTCCGGCCACTCGCGCGCAACGGCATCGCGCAGCGCCACGTCGCCGCAAAGGACGAGCGCCGCGCCGCAGTCCTTCATCATGCCCACCAGTTCCGTCGGTGCCTGCCGTGCGTATAGCGGCACGACGATCACGCCTTCCGCCATCAGCGCCAGGTCCAGCGCCGTCCAGCGCATGCTGTTGTGCGCCAGCAGGGCGCAGCGGTCGCCTTTTCTCGCGCCCTGCGAGCGCAGGAATCCCCGCGCCGCCCGCACTTGCGCCAGCACTTCGCCCGCATTCGCGCTGACGATCTTGCCCTCACGGACCTCGGCCAGCACCGGCCGCACCGGATCGGCCGCCAGCCTGCGGAAGATGTTTTCCAGGAAGTTCATCCGCGGGTTGCGTCCGGCACAGCCACTGCGCTTTCGTACTGCTCGGCCAGGCGATGGAGGTTGGGACTGAGCGGCGGCAGGTAGTCTTCCCAGCTCAGTTGCCCGGTGCGCACCGGAAACTCGGCGTAGCGCTGCTGCACGTGCTCCTCGAAGTACACGCCCATGCGCGCCATGGTCTTCAGGTTGCGCACCACGGTCTGCCCGATTCCCGCCGCCACTGCCTCCCGCTCGCGGTGCAACCGCTCCATCATTTCGTACAGTTTGGGTTCCAGTTCGGGATCGTCCACTTCCAGCAGCAGGTGCCGGTGTCCACGCTCGTGCATGAGGTTGCGAATGCGCTCATCCATGGTGATGCCCGCCGAGGCCACCAGGCCGGGCATCGAGGTCACGATGCCGTGATAGCGCGAAGACACCATCAGTTGGCACGCCCGCAGGATGCTGACCAGTTGATACATGTCGTAGTCGTCCGAGGTCGCCACGGGAACGCCGCCCAGCGTCTCGGCCAGCTCGCGGCAGGCGCGCGCGTCCAGCCGCTCCATGGCCGCCAACATGACGAACACGCCGTGCTGCTTGCGGAAGCGCTCCACCGCGACCGCGATCGCCTTGAGGTAGCGCTGATACGCCGCATCCACCTGCGGGCCGGAGTTGTGGAAGTACACCGTGCGATAGTGGCTCTTCTTGTATGCGCCGGCCAGCAGGTGCGCCGCGTACTTCGCCACCGAAGCCTTCACCGGCCACCAGAAGGGATTGATGGGACAGACCACCAGCACATCGCGCTCGCCGTCCCAGCCCAGATCGCGCAGCGCCTTCTGTCCATACTCCGGGCCGTGCGGCTCGAACGTCCACGCCGTGTCGGTGCCGGGTTCGGTGGGGACTCCCAGCGCCCGCAGCACCGCTCGCGACTCTTCATTGCGCGTGATGATCAGCGACTGCGCGCAGTAGCGCCGGCACATCTTGGCCAGCAGCTTGTCCATGTCTCCGGCTTCCGCGCCGTAGCCGACGGAGAGCTTGTTCTCCGCGGTGGCGATGCCCAGCGACCCGATCATCATCGTGGTCAGCGCGTTGGCGAACTTGCTCTTGAACATGGAGCCTTCGCAGGCCACGACGCCGTGGTGCCTGCGCACTTCGCGGAAGAGAAAGGGCGGGAAGATATCGGGCAAGTGGACCTGTTCCGCGTCGCCGAAGTAGCCGCACGAGCGTTCAAAGCTCTGCGTCATCACGGCCAGCCGGCTGTGTTCCGGCCCCAGGATGCGCCGCACCTGGCGCAGCATTTCCTCCACGCGCACGTCGGAGCCCGTGTTGCGCGTGCCGTTGTAACCGGCGAACAGCAGGCGGAGTTTTTCGCCCGGACGCCACGCCTGGCCGGCGCCCAGCATCCAGCCCAGCTTGGTGATCTCGATCAGCCCGGCTACCCAGGCCTCGAGCACCAGGTCCATCATCCGACCCGTCCTCCGGCCGGGCTGGGCCACTCGCGGTAGGGATACGTGAAGCGCGTCTCCCGGCTGAACTTCAGCAGCGGATAGCTGTACTCGGAAAACGGCGCCGGCCGCCGCCCCAGCTCCGCCACCACGCGGGTGTTGTCGAACACCGTGTTCCAGACGAGATACGGGAAGAAGACTTTCAGCAACGAAGCGCCGTAGCCCACAGGGCCCTTGCGGTTCGACAGCCACTCGACGACCGAGCGGAACGTCCCTTCGAGCGACGGCATGAACCACGGCGCGCCTTTGTGTTGTGCGCGCGCCAGCGCCTGCGTCAGCTCACGATAGGTCTGCGAGCCCGTCCCGGAAGAGAGATGGTAGATCTCGTGCGCCGGCATCTCCTTCTGGTGCAGCGTGACGATGGCGTCGGCCACGTAGTCCACCGGCACAATGTCGATTTTGTCGGCGGCGCGGAAGGGAAGCACCGGCAGCCCGGCCAGGAACACGAACGCGCGCACCATGTCGAACTGGGTCGTCTCGCCGCGGCGGCTGTCGCCCAGCACGATGCTCGGCCGGAAGATCGTGCGCGGCACTTCCGGCAGCAGTTCGCGGATCATGTGCTCGCAGAATTTCTTGGTGCGCGCGTACGGATCATAGTCCGAACGCTGCCAGTCCACCGCCTTGTCTTCCTCGACCACTTCGTTCTGCCGGTGTCCGGCAACCGCCACGGTACTCACGTGGCTGATGCGCCTCAGGCCATGGTCCTGCTGCGCCCGCCGCGCCAGTTGCACCACTTCCAGGGTGCCGCGCAGGTTCACGTTCAGGCACTGCTTTTCCGACTTGCGGTTGAGCGACGCCGCGCAGTGAATCACCGAATCGGTCGTCTTCGCAAGCTGCTCGTAGTCGCCGTCGCCCAGGCCGAAGCGCCGTTCCGTCAGGTCACCCAGAAAGACGCGGATTCGCGACTGCAGATACTCATGGAACTTGGGGAAGTCCATGTGCAGTTGCAGCGAATGCCACAGGCGCTCGGCGCCCTCCTGCTGGCTCTTGGCGCGGACCAGCAGGTTCAGCGAGTCCCGGTGGTTCTCCAGCAGTCCGGCGGCCAGGTGCGCGCCGATGTACCCGGTGGACCCGGTCAGGAAGATGGCCATGTCGCTCCCGTGGGAACGGTCTGGTTGCCCGCCGGCGCCATGCGGAAGGTGCGCCCCGAGCGCGACTCCGGCAGCCGACCCTCGATCAGCGGATACGACCACTTGCGCAGCGCCGGAATATGGACGTTGATCCAGTACTCCCACCAGTCGATGGCGCGCGCGTCGTAGCCGAACTGCGCGCGCTCTTCCGGCTCGAGCGCCGCCGCCAACAACTCGATGTTGCCCGCCTCGAACACCTGCTCATTGTGCAGGATGAACGGCTCATACAGCTCGATCAGCCGCGTCACGCGGTCCAGCGCCCTCTCCCGCTTTACCAGCTTCTGTTCCATGAAAGGAATGGGCGAGGCCAGCAGCCGGATGCTGCGCACGATCGCCTTCTGTCCCGGCGCCGAGAGCCGCTGGTAACGGGTCTTCGACACCGCGATGGTGTCGAACCGCAACCGCAGCCAGTGTTCGAGGCCCTCCTGCGCGCGGTAGTGCTTGCGATGCGCCAGGCCAGTCAGCTCGATCGAGCGCCGCATGTCGCAGGGATTGTTCTCCGAGCTCGCCAGCTGGTAGACGCGCTCGTGTCGCCTTTCGACGAGCGCTGCCGCGATCAGCGTCATGCCCCGGCACACCAGGTCCACCGGCACGATGTCCAGCCGCTTGCGTTCGTTCGACGGCAGTTGCCGGAAGTACGTTCCCAGCAGGTAGGAGAGCGACGCCGAGGTGTTGATGCCCTCGTTCCATCCGGAAAACGGATCGTGCGTCGATGTTTCTACGATCGACGGCCGCGCCACCGCCACCGGCAGATCGCTGCCGCGGGTGGCGATCAGCGATTCCGCCAGGCTCTTGGTGAGCGTGTACGTGTTGGGCCAGCTCAACTCCTGCGCGCGCCGCATGCCTGCTTCGATCAGCGCGCTGCGCACCCAGCGGATGCGCGCCTTGCGCAACTGGTTATCCAGCGCCTCCCCGCTCAGCTCCGCCGAGCGTCTCTCCGTGATCTCCTTTTGCAGCTCAGCCGTTACCTCAGGGCTGGCTGCGCGCTGGTCCGTTTGCTTCACCAGCTCATGCAGCGCCAATCGCTCGCGCTCGGCATCGAAACCAGCCAGCCGCTTGGGCGTGTAGTTCGGCGTCAGTTCTTCACGCACGCGCCCGTCCACGTAGCCCGCCACGTAGCAGGTGGAAAGATGGAGCAGCGCGGCGTGGTCGCACGTCCGCAGGAATTCCAGCAGGTGGATCGTAGCCTCGACGTTTACCGCCAGCGCATCCCTCAGGTCGGGATTAAAGTCCGTGAGCCCGGAGCTGTTGATGACGACGTCCAGCTTCGGCCGCAAGCGGTCTCGTGTGGCCTCGTCCAGCCCCAGGCCGGGTTTCGACACGTCGCCTTCCACCACCTCGACGCGCTCCCCGAGAAAACGTGCCAGCCCTTCGCCGTGCTCCTGGTGCAGCGGATCGAACAACGGCGATTCTTCCACCATCTTCTCGAAACGCCTCAGCGCGCTGTTCGATTTCTGCCGCCGGATCAGCAGATAGATGCGGCCGACCTCCGGCAGCTCACGCAAAGCATTCACCAGCCATACCTTCCCGATGAAGCCGGTCACGCCGATCAGCAGGATGTGCTTGCCGGCCAGCGACTGACGCACCGAGAGTCGCGGCAACTGTTGGCGCCCGTCGAACATCACGACGGGGCGTTCGCGCTTCGGCTGCACGCGCCGTGCCGGACGCACGGCTGCGCGCAACTCTTCTGCTGGCTGCCCCAGGTCACGCTCCAGTTTCTCGAGCGACACGCTGCCATCCGGGTTCCCACCCAGGATTCGCGCCAGCCCGCCCCGCGGCCGGATCACCGGATCGAGCAGCCTTCCCGTGGCCAGGCCATCGCGGAACTCCAGGCGATTGGCAATCAGCCCCGCCGCGCCCAGGTGCTCCGCCAGCGGCCGCATCACTTGCTCCAGGCCCTGGCTCACCAGCACCACCGGCCGCCCGCTCGCCATCGCCTCCTTCAGCTTGGCCACCCCTCGCGGCTTTAGCCGCGGCTGCTGCTGGTACCGGAAGTATTCTTCGCCCAGCAGGTCCAGCCGGTCGGCGCTCACGCCTCGCAGCAGCGTATGCAGGACCCGGGTGGCGAACCTGCGGTGCAGGGCGTACAGCAAGGGCCGCAGCAGCACCAATACCGCCAGTCCCCAGCGCCGCGCCCAGCGCTCCAGGAAGCTTTGCGTGTTGCGGGTGATGAAGATCAGCGGTCGAACGGCACTCAAATCCAGCAGGCTGCCTTCCACCCGCCAATAGACAGGTTCTGGCGCCGAGCCGGACCGCTCGTCTTGTTGTTGGTTTGGCTGCAAAGGCGTTGCTTCTGGCCCGGGAGCGGGCCTTGTAGGCCAAGATTGTACCGGATTCGCCGCTCGCCGTGGCGCTGCTGCTACCGGGTGAACGCCAGCGCAACCAGCGCCTTCTGCTCCAGTTCGTGCGCCTTGGCGGAGCCCGTTGCCGGGCTGGGGCTGGGCGAACGCTTCACCGTGCGCACGTGGCGGTCGCGCGCCATGCGCGTCAGCCGCGGCATCATGTAGCCCAGCGCGCCCTGGTTGGCCGGCTCTTCCTGCACCCACACCAGGTCACGTGCCTGCGAATGTCGTGCCAGTTCCGCCGCCAGCTCATCGTGCGGGAAGGGATACAACTGCTCCAGGAACACGATGGCCGTTTGCTTCGCGCCGCGCTCACGCCGCTCCCGCCGCAATTCGTGTCCGATCTTGCCCGTGCATAGCAGGACGCTTTCGGCGTTCTCGACCTCGGGATCGCCGATCACGATCTGGAGACGCGACCGGCTGAGCTCCCCCACCGGCGAGCTGGCATCCGGATGTCGCAGCATGCTTTTGGGCGTGAACACCACCAGCGGCTTGCGCCACGGTCGCAACGCCTGCCGCCGCAGCAGGTGGAAGTACTGGGCTGCGGTCGAAGGCTGGCAGACCTGTATGTTGTCGCGGGCCGCCAGTTGCAGGTAACGCTCGATGCGCGCGCTGGAGTGCTCGGGTCCCTGGCCCTCGAAGCCGTGCGGCAGCAGCAACACCAGCCCCGACATCAGTCCCCACTTGTCCTCCCCCGCGCTGATGAACTGGTCGATGATCACCTGCGCGCCGTTGGCGAAGTCTCCGAACTGCGCTTCCCACAGCACCAGCGCCTCGGGGAAGTCGCGGCTGTAGCCGTACTCAAAGCCCAGCACCGCGTTCTCTGAAAGGATGGAGTTATAGACTTCGAACCTCGCTTGCCCCGTCGACAGATGATTCAGCGGGATGTGTTCGTGTTCATCTTCCGTGTCGATCAGCACGGAGTGCCGCTGGTTGAAGGTGCCGCGGCGGCTGTCCTGCCCGCTCAGGCGCACCGGGACGCCCGCCCGCACCAGGGTGCCGAAGGCCAGCGCTTCCGCCATGCCGAAGTCCACCGGCCGCTTGCCGTAGCCCATTTCCGCCCGCTGCTCCAGCAACTTCTGCACCTTGGGGTGGATGTGGAACCCGGCCGGCCACTGCGTCAATCCGTCCGTGACTTCACGCAACTCCTGCTCCGTCACACCCGTGTCCACTTCGTATGCCGGGTCATACGACCCGCCCTTGAAGCCCGACCAGTAGGCGGGAAGCTGCGCCAGCACCGGTTTTTCGGTGAGCTTCGCAGCCTGCTTCTGCGCTTCCTCGAACTGCGCGCGCACTCGCTCGACCACCGGCTCGGCGTCCGCGCCCATCTTCGTCGCGTAGACCTGCCACGCCACCGGATGTTCCTTGATTCTGCGATAAAGCCGCGGCTGCGTTACGGTGGGATCGTCCACTTCGCTGTGCCCGTGCCGCCGGTATCCGATCAGGTCCACCACCACGTCGGTGCCGAACTCGTAGCGGTAATCCATGGCCATGCGCGCCACCCGCGCCACTGCGTCGAGATCCTCGGCGTTGACATGGAAGATGGGGACCGGCAGCCGCTTGGCCAGGTCGGCCGAGAAGCGCGAACTGTGCAGTTCGCTCGGATTCGTGGTGAACCCGATGAGGTTGTTTACGATCACGTGCACCACGCCGCCCACGTCATAGCCACGAAGCCCGGAGAAGGCCAGCGTTTCTGCCGTGACGCCTTGTCCGGCGAAGGCCGCATCGCCGTGCAGCAGGAACGCGATGGAGCGCGCCTGTCCATCCTCGCCCAGCCGTATCTGCTTGGCCCGCAACCGTCCCACCGCCACCGGATCGACCGCTTCCAAATGGCTCGGATTGGATACCAGGTGAATGCGGACCGTGCGTCCGCTGCGCGTCTGGTATTGTCCGGTCGCGCCCAGGTGATACTTCACGTCACCCGAGCCCAGTACGCTGCGCGGGTCCACGTCCTCGAAGCCCGCAAACACGTCGCGCGCCGGCCGCCCCGCGATGTGCACGATGGCGTTCAGGCGCCCGCGGTGCGCCATGGCGATTAGCGCTTCTTCCGCGCCGAAACCGGAGCCCGTCTCCAGCATCTCGTCCAGCAGCGGGATCAGAGCCGTGTTGCCTTCCAGCGAATAACGCTTCGTGCCCAGGTAGCGCGTCTGCAGCACCTGCTCGAACAACTCCGCCGAAATCAGACGCTCCAGGATGTGGTCCGCATCCTCCGCCGCGGGCGCGTCGCTTTCCATGCGTTCTTCGATCCAGTGCCGCCGTTCCGGATCGGCCATGTGCATGAACTCTGCCCCGACGGAGCCGCAGTAATAACGCCGCGCTTCTTCCGCCGAAGCGCCCGTCAGGCTCTCTAGTTCGGGATGCGATTGCGGCGCAAAGTGACCGAGAGGATCGAGATTGGCTTCCAGGTATCCCCATCGCCGGAAAACGTCAAAAACCACCTCGCGCTCCGCAGGAGCGTTTTTGTCGGACCGTATCGCGCGCGTTGCCATCAAAGTTGCCTTTGAAAGTTTCAAGCTAGAGCTGGCAGCTAGTAGCTAGGAGCTCATAGCCAACAGCCAGGAGCGGCTTATTTCTGTGGCTTGTACTCCGGCGGCGGAGCTGCGCCCTGTCCGAAGAAAAACTCTTCCATGTGCTGCAGGATGAGTTCCTGGTGTTGTTTGTTGGCGGGGTTCAGCCGGTACTCGTTGATCACCATCTTCAGATGCTCGATCCATCCCCGCCATGCCTCTTCGGAAATGTTCTCGAACACCTTCTGCCCCATGGGCCCGTCGAAGGGAGGTTCCTCCAGTCCCGGCAGCTCCCGGCCCAGCTTCGCGCACTTCACCATTCGAGGCATTCTCACGCTCCCTTTTGTATGCTACCGCCTCGGTTTTCCCGTGGCAAATTCGCCCCGGATAATGCAGAATTTCCTGCACGTTTCTTACCTGGGGGACGCCATGAGTGTCGCTGCCGCGCAGACTGTTTCCATTTCTGATTTTGTGGCCGGGCTGCGCAAGTTCCCCGAGCCCGCCTTCTCCGAACTCGGCAGCATCCGCAGCTTCCTGGAAAAGAACCGCGTCGAACCGGCTTCACTCCAACCCTATCTCTGCTGGGATGGCCAGCACTATACCCGCAACCTCATCGACAAGACCCCGCTCTACGAGCTGATTGCCATCTGCTGGGAAGTGGACCAGCACAGCTCCGTGCACAACCACCGCGAGCAGAACTGCTGGATGGCCGTGCCCATCGGCCGCCTCCTGGTGCAGAACTACCGCGTGCTCTTCCAGGACTTGGCTGCGGGCACATGCAAGCTCGAGCCTACCGACCAGCTTCAGCTCGATCCCGCCCATCCTTGCGCCGTCGATCCTGCCGCACCGGTGCACAAGGTCTACAACCCGGCCCAGTTCGCCGAGCGCGCCGTCAGCCTGCACGTCTATTCGCGTCCCTTCGACACCTGCGACGTCTACTCCGCCGAGCAGGGAACCTGCGGCACTATCCATCTCTGGTACAACACCGAGTTCGGCGTCCCGTCCAAGCCATCTCGGGCGTAACCGTCAGCTCAAGCAGTTCCGAAACCGTGAGGGACTCCCCTTGACGGTATCATTTCTCTATGATAACATGTTTGTTGGTAGATATCATTCAGATAAGGTGTTTGTTTCAGGGACTTTGCCTCTAAGTCCTTTAGAACTAGGGACTCCCAGGGACTTTGCTGTGTAACCGCATGATTCTACTAGACACCCCGGGGGAGGGGGCAGACCTTCACTGCACTCCCTGCGGAAACCTAGAAGCAGGAAAGTGCGTAGTAACATCAAACCACTGATGTCCACCAACGGCCCCGCCATCCGCACCGAGAACGTCTCCCGCCATTACCGCATCGGGCACAGCGAAGTGCGCGCCCTGAACGGGGTGACGCTCGAGGTCCAACGCGGTGAATTTCTCGCCTTGCTCGGCAGTTCGGGTTCGGGCAAGTCCACGCTGCTCAACCTGGTTGCCGGCCTCGACCGGCCCACGGCCGGTTCCATCCTGGTGGAAGGTCGCGATCTGGCGCGCATGAACGGGGAAGAACTGGCCCGCTACCGCCGTCATACCGTCGGCATGGTGTTCCAGGCCTTCAACCTCATTCCTTCGATGAAGCTGGAGGAGAACGTGGACCTGCCGCTGCGCCTGGCCGAAGTGGATCGCGCGGAGCGCCGGCAGCGGGTGCGTGAGGCCATCGAGCGCGTGAATCTGACTCCGCGCATGGGCCACCGGCCCACCGAACTCTCCGGCGGCGAGCAGCAGCGTGTCGCGCTGGCCCGGGCGCTGGTGAACCGGCCCTCGCTCCTGCTGGCCGACGAGCCCACCGGCAACCTCGACAGCCAGACGGGCGAGGATATCCTCAACCTCATCCGTGAACTCAACCAGTCGCTTGGCATGACGGTCATCATGGTCACTCACGAGCGGCCGCTGGCCGAGCGCTATGCCCATCGCATCGTCTTCCTGGCCGACGGCAAGGTTTCGGGCGAATCCGCAGGAGCCCGCGCATGAAGGCTCCGGACCTGCTCGAGTTGGCGGCTCGCAATCTGCGCGAGTCCGTGCTGCGCAATTCCCTCACCACCGTGGGGATCGCGGTGGGCGTGGCTTCGCTGGTCGCCATGTTGTCTCTGGGCATCGGCCTGCAGGAAATGGCGGGACGGCGCCTGGCGGGCTCAGGGCTCTTCGACACCATTTTCGTCACTTCCCGGCAGGATTTCCGCGGCTTTGACCGCGGAGAAGGGCGCAATGAAAAACCCGAAGAACTCAGGGCCCTGGATGAGAATGCGCGCGAGGAGATGCGGAAAATCTCGGGTGTAGTGGAAACCTTCCCGGAAATCCGTCTGATGACCGAAGTGCGCTATCAGGGCAAGATGAACTTTGCTTTTGTGGCCGCATTGCCGCCTTCGGCGCGCGCCAACGAGGCGTTCGAGGGCATGCGCGGCAGCTTCTTCTCCAGTCCCACCGCCCAGGAGGCCATCCTGGCGACCGAGTTCGCCAAGGAACTGACGCCCGACCCCGACTCGCTCATTGGCAAAGAGATCATCGTGCGCTACGCCGAGCGACAGCCGCTGGCCGGGGGCAGCGCCTCTGCCGGTAACGATGATGATGTTGGCGATTCCTTCGGATTCTCCGTGGTGCGCCGCGAGCAACCGTTGAAGATCGTGGGGCTCATTGAACGCGAGCCCTATAGCGGTCTGCGCACGGTGTCGCGCGGCCGCCTCTTCATCCCCACAGCCTTTGCCGAAAGCCTGAACGTGCTGCAGTTCTCGGACTTGCGCGGCGCGACTCGCGACACGCCCACCACCCGCACCTACGTCAGCCTGGTGGTGCGCGTGGAGAGCCCCTCGCGCGTCGAGGCGGTACAGAACGCCATCAAGAAGATGGGCTTTCGCACCTTCTCAGTGCTCGACGCCACGCGCAGCATGCGCCGCTTCTTTGCCATCTTCGACCTGTTCCTGGGCATCTTTGGCAGCCTGGCTTTGGCCGTGGCTTCGCTCGGCATCGTGAATACTCTGGTCATGGCCATTCTGGAGCGGCGGCGCGAGATCGGCATCCTCAAGGCCCTGGGCGCGAGCGACGCCGACGTGAAGAGGCTTTTCTTCGTCGAAGCCGGCGTCATGGGAGCGTTCGGCGGTGCGCTGGGCGTGGCGCTGGGCTGGGCCATCGGCAGGCTTATCAACTGGGGCGCCAACGTGTACCTGGCCCGCCAGGACCTTCCCCCGGAGCAGATCTGGTCCGTGCCCTGGTGGCTGGTACTGGCGGCTCTCGCCTTCGCGGTGCTGGTCAGCCTGGTCTCCGGTCTCTATCCCGCTGCGCGCGCCGCGCGCCTCGATCCTGTGCAGGCGCTGCGCTATGAGTGAGCTGACTTACATCCTGAGATTGTCATCCCGAGTCCGGTGCAGCGGACGAGGGATTTGCTTTGAATTGTCATCCCGAGCGCAGCGAGGGATCTGCTCCTCTCTGTTCTCTCGACGTCTCCTCTCCGCGCTCTCTGCGGTAAGTCTCTTGCTCTTGATTTCTCCAACTGCCGACGCCGCTTCCCGCGTGGAATGCGCCACCGCGCCGAGCAGATTCCTGAAAGCTTCCGTCCGCTACTGCGCGCTTCTTCCCCCGGGCTATGACGCGGATAAGACCCGTCGCTATCCCGTGCTCTACTTCCTCCACGGCCTGGGCGACAACGAACAGTCTCTCGTCAACGGCGGCGGATGGAACATCATCGAGCGCATGACGGAGGAGAAGAAGCTCGTGGAGATGATTGTCGTGACCCCTGACGGTGGCCGCGGTTTCTACATCAATTCCCGCGACGGCCGCACCCGGTACGAGGATTTCTTTATCCGTGAGTTCGTGCCCGCCATGGACCGCAAGTACCGCACGGTCGCCACCCGCGCGGGACGCGGCTTGAGTGGTGTTTCGATGGGCGGATACGGCGCCTTGCGCTTCGCCTTCCAGTATCCGCAACTGTTCGGCTCGGTCAGCGCTCACAGCGCGGCCGTGATGAAAGACCTGCCCCGCGGCGCCGACGCTGCGCCCGGCATCGGCGGCGGGCGCACGTCACTCCTCGGAACCGTATTCGGCTCGCCGCTCGACCACGCCTTCTACCAGCGGCAGAATCCGGTGACACTGGCCCGGCAGTCAGCCGGCCTCCGGCGCCTCAAGATTTATTTCGACTGCGGCACTGAGGATGAGTACGGATTCGATGCCGGCGCGCAAGCCCTCCATGAAGCGCTCGAATCACGCCGCATCCCGCACGAGTTCCACCTCTATCCCGGCGGGCACGGATGGCAGTACGTCGCCCGCCACTTCGACGCTTCGCTGACGTTTCATTCGCAGGCGTTCGGAAGAAAGTAAAAGTGTTTCTGTGTGGCTAATCGCTCGCGGAGGGTTCTGTCGCGAGCGCTCGAACACCACGGCCACGTCGCACATCGCGAACCGTGCGCAGACCTTCGATGACGAAGATGATTGCCAGGACCAGTAAGGCAGTCGCGACAAAACCATTGACGATCGAGGGATGCAACCGCAGACCTCCGTCTGCGATCTCCTTCGCGCCTTCCGCCATCTGCACCAGCAACGCGCTGACGGTTGCCGTCATCACGAACAGCATGGGCAGCACGGTGTACCAGGTGCGGCGGCCGGAGCGGTAGAGCCACACCGAAACGCCCAGCAGCGTGAGGGATGCCAGCAACTGGTTGGAGGTTCCGAACAGCACCCAGAACTGCCGCCACGCGCCCTCGGGCGCTGAAAGCAGTATGAGCAGCGGTACGAATGCAGTCGAAGCTGCGGCCAGGATGCCCGCACTGCGGCTGGTGGCTCCCCATCCCAGTCCGCCGGCGAGTTCCTGCAGCAGGTAGCGGCCCAAACGTGTGGCCACGTCCAGCGTGTCGAAGACGAAGGTGGAGAAGGCCATGGCGCCGAAAGTGGCGGCAAATGTCAGCCAGCGTTCGCCCAGCAGCACGGCCAGGAAACGCGCGATGCCGTCCCCGTAGAGCTTGCCCGGCGCGCGCCCGGCGATGTCGGCGGGCAGCACGATCATCACCGTGGCCAGCGCGATCAGCGCCACCAGCCCTTCGAGCAGCATCGCGCCGTAGCCGATAGGCTTGCAATGGCTCTCGCGCGCCACCTGCTTGGATGTGGTTCCCCCGCACACCAGGCCGTGGAATCCGGAGCAGGCGCCGCACGCGATGGTGACAAAGAGGAAGGGAAACAGCAGTCGCTCCACCACCGAGCCCGTGGGCGTATGCACGATGGCAGGCTGCTGGATCTGGAATCCGCCGAAAACGACGCCCACCACTCCGGTCCCCAGCACCAGGTAGAGCACAAAGCCGCCCAGATAGCCGCGCGGTTGCTGCAGCAGCCACATGGGAAGCAGTGATGCGACGAAGCAATAGATGAGGATGGCAAGGTGCCAGAAGTGGAGGTCGAAAACCAACACGGTGGAAACCTTTGTCCCCAGCCAGACCACGCCCAGTGTTGCGGGCACGAAGATCACTGTTAGAAGCCACATCGGCGGACTGAGCTTGCGCTGTACCACCCCCATCAGCAGCGCCAGCAGCAGGTACATGGTGCTGGCCGCGGCGACCGCGCCTCCGGCATTGAAGGAGAATTCTCCTTGGAGTTCTTCGGTCTGCCCGAGAAAGGTAGAGGCGGTAACGTCGGCGAACGCGACGATCACGTACAGCAGCGCGATCCAGATGAAAGCAATGAAGGCCAGCCAGGCGCGGCGCCCCAGGTTCTGGCGGGCGATCTCCGCGATGGAATTGGCGCCGTGACGGATGGACGCAATGAGCGCGGAGAAATCGTGCACGGCGCCGATGAAGATGACACCCAGCGTGATCCACAGGATGCTGGGCAGCCAGCCGAACGCCAGGCAGGCGGCGATGGGCCCGACGATCGGTCCGGCCGCGGCGATAGCGCTGAAATGCTGTCCCAGCAGGTAGAAGGGACGCGCGGGGACGAAGTCCACGCCGTCGTTGAGCCGCGTGGCGGGTGTGGCGACTGCGTCATCCAGGCGATACTGCCGCGCGATGAAGCCGCCGTACAGCGTGTAGCCGGCGACCAGCGCCGCCATCACCAGCACGGAGAGCAGAAGAAGGCTCATGTCAGCCTTGACCGACCGATTCTATTTCAACATTTCCTCGTACACTTTGCGCGCCTCGCTCAACATGTTGAATGTCTCCGCGCGCTCGGCGTCCGTGTTCCAGTCGGTGAACTTCTCCACCGATTCGCGGATGCGGTCGATCCAGGCGATGCAGAACGCCGCGTCTTCGGGCGAACGCGGGCGCTCGCCGTTCACGGTGACATAGATCGGGCTGGTGGTGGCGTACGGATAAGTATCGAGGATCGGATGCTGCGGTTGCGCACTCCAGGCGCGCAGCAGGCACCAGCCGCTGGCAGTGATAGGAACGGTTCCGCGCAAGTCAGCCTGGTCGTGCGCGGCGTTCATCTCCATCTCTCGCACGACCTTGCCGTTGCACACCACCTCGAGATGGTCGAGGGGCACCAGCGACCGCATGGAAGCGGTGAAGCGCACTTCCGGGTCGGTGGCGGGAAGCTTGAGTTCGCCGCCGATGGTCTGGCCGCCGAGCGTGAAGTCGAGCAGCGGTCCGTTGGTGGCGAAGCCGTTGCCGCGGCGCACCGCCTCAAGCCACGTCTCACGCTTCAGCGGCGCGGCGGGCACGCGCGCGTACAGGCGGTTCAGTCCTACCGGCCCGTGGAGCGAGGCATAGTTGGCCATGGCGTCCGTGCCCGCGCCGGCGGGAATGCGAAGTCCAAGGTTGAGCAGCCGATACCAAATACTCGCGGTCGACTGGTGATCGCTGAAGCCAAGCACCTCGACGTAGTCCACCTTGCCCAGCGCGGCATCGACAACGAAGGCGTGGCGCAGCGGACGCTCCTTGGCGGGATCGGGAACATCCTCGATCTCATACGGATGGACGTAACCAACCAGTGCGCCCTGTTGGTGCGCCAGGTCGGCGACGAAGGAATTCATCGGCCAGAGGCTGGCGGCGGCGGTCTCCGGATATCCGGCGTAATCGGGAATCAGCAGGTTGCGCGTCAGGCCGAGCAGTCCCATGTGTCCCCAGTAGCTGGTATGGAACTCCTGGTCGTGCAGCAGCAGGAAATTAGCGCTCGAGACTGGATCAGGCTTCCCGGTGAAATACGCAACGTCAGGAATGCGCTGCTCCTTGTTGACGATCAAGTTGTGCACGACGTTCAGGTTTTCTGCCGCTGCTTGCTCCGCCAGATGCGCGGGCGTGTTGCGGTAGGCGCCGGCGTAATCCATGTGCACGTGCAGGTCGCCACTGGCCCAGCGCTTGCCCGCCGTGGCCGGCAGCGGAGCGAGCGGGCGCAGACGCACCGGAACTGTGGTGGGGCGCTCGGCAGAAACGTCGGCCCGGCGGCGCTCGGCGCGATGTTCGAAGCCTTTCATCACTTCGACTTCGAAGCGGCCCGCCGGAACAGTGAGGTCGGATTGTCCCGCAGTGTCGAAGTAGTGAGCCTCGAACCTGCGCT
>DATIGQ010000158.1 GCA_035454605.1 Terriglobales bacterium | reverse complement strand
CTGACCGAGAGTCGGGGACACAGGGGAACGTGACAGGCCGCGTTCCCCTGCGTCTCGCGCGCGGCTACAATGAGCGGTCCATGAAGAATCTCGGCATCCTGATCTCCGGGCGCGGCACGAACTTCCAGGCCATTGCGGATTCCTGCGACGCCGGCCGCATCGCCGCGCGCATCGCCGTCGTGGTCTCGAACCGCGCCGAAGCCGCCGGCATTGAGATCGCCCGTCAACGCGGCCTGAAAGCGCTCGTCATTCCCTCCAAGGGCAAGCAGCGCGAGGAGCATGACCGCGAGGTGGCCGCGGCGCTGCGCGAGGCACAGGTGGACCTGGTCTGCATGGCTGGCTACATGCGCTTGCTCTCGGCCTGGTTCGTGCAACAGTTCCCACAGCGCATTCTCAACATCCACCCGTCGCTGCTGCCCGCCTTCCCCGGCCTCGAAGCTCAGAAGCAGGCGCTCGACTACGGAGTGAGAGTCTCCGGCTGCACCGTGCACTTCGTGGACGAGCAGCTCGACCACGGCGCCATCCTGGTACAGCGTACGGTGCCGGTGCTGGACACGGAAGATGAGCACGCGCTGGCGGCGCGAATCCTCGAACAGGAGCACATCGCCTATACCGAGGCGATCAATATCGTGCTGGGTGAGAGATTCGAGGTCCTAGGGAGACGAGTGGTTCTGAAGAATTGACGAATTGTCGAATTCCAGCGCGCGAGAAATATAATCTCCGCCATGCCCTTCCCCCCCGTCGATGAGCAGCTCGCCCTCTTGAAAAAAGGGGCGGCCGAGATTATTCGTGAATCCGAGCTGCGCGACCGCCTGGAGCAATCGCGCAAGACGGGCACGCCTTTGCGCGTCAAGGCGGGCTTCGACCCCACGGCCCCCGACCTGCACCTGGGCCACACCGTCCTCATCCGCAAGCTCAAGCACTTTCAGGACCTGGGTCACACGGTCATCTTCGTCATCGGCGATTTCACCGGCATGATCGGCGATCCCACCGGACGCTCGGCCACCCGCCCGCCGCTCACCCGCGAAGAGATCGACCGCAACGCCGAAACCTACAAGCAACAGGTGTTCAAGATCCTGGACGCAGAAAAGACAGTGATCGAGTTCAACCGGCGCTGGTTTTCGCAGTTCACGGCGGACGACTTCATCCGCCTGGCGGCCAAGTACACGGTTTCGCAGATGCTCGAGCGTGAGGACTTCCACCAGCGCTTCGACCAGGAAAAGCCCATCGCTATCCACGAACTGCTCTACCCGTTGGCGCAGGCCTACGATTCCGTGGCGCTCAAGGCCGACGTGGAACTGGGCGGCACCGACCAGAAGTTCAACCTGCTGGTGGGACGCGAGATCCAGCGCGCCTACGGCCAGCCCTCGCAGATCGTCTTGACTACGCCGCTGCTCGAGGGCACGGACGGCGTGCAGAAGATGTCCAAGTCGTTCGGCAACGCCATCGGCATCACCGAGCCACCGCTGGAAATGTACGGCAAGCTCATGTCCATCTCCGACGACATGATGTGGCGCTACTGGGAATTGCTTACCGATGCCTCCACGAACGCCATCGAGAACATGAAGCGCCAGGTCGGCAGCGGCAAACTCCACCCCATGAACGCCAAGAAGGGCCTGGCTGCGAAAATCGTGGCCGACTTCCACTCGGAGAAAGCCGCGCAACAGGCCGCCGACGACTGGGCCAAACAGTTCCAGAAGGGTGAAGTGCCGGAGAGCGTGGAGACAGTCGCGGTGAAATTCGCCGATGTTGCCGCCCACTCGTCCGATGGCAGCGCCATCAAGTTGGACAAGCTCTTGGCTCGGTGCGGGTTGGCTGAATCGGTCAGCGACGGCTTGCGCAAGATCCGGCAGAAAGCAGTCCGCATCGACGGCAAACTACACGCGGATGCCATCCTCCCCGTGAACCTCCCTGCGGAACTGACCATTCGCGCCGGCAAGCTCCTGCGCAAGGTGCGGATTTCCTGACTGTCAGTCGGACTTTGAGAATCGAGTTCAGCTGATCACCCGCAGCGCTCGCTGCTCCACCCAGACCTCGATGGGCGTCTGGCACACGTACTCGCCGTCAGCGTAGACATCGAGGGAGACTGCTGTCTCGATGCGCACGCGCTCGGCCTGGTAATAAGTGACCTCCGGCATTTCGAGGTGCCCCCCAGAATAGACGCGATGCAGGCAACGCATCAGGCGCGATCGGGAGGCGTCGCGAATCAGGCATACGTCCAACCGGCCGTCATCGGGCAGCGCGCGCGGCGCGATCTTCATCCCCGCGCCGTAGGCCGAGGCGTTCGCGAATGCCACCATCCAGGCCCGTCCGGCGAACGCGTCCGGCGGCGCTTCCGCGCCTTCTGCCGCGATGCGGAACTCGCAGGCGTGGAAGCCGGCTATCGCCGCCAGTGCCGCGAGAACGTATCCCCCATGACCCCGCAACCACGCCGGCATGGCGTTGGCGCGGCGGTTGGCTTCGGCGTCCACCCCGGCGCCGCCCACGCAGCAGAAGTAGGTCGCGGAGGAAGGCTTGGTATGGCTCCGTATCACGCCCAGATCCACGTCGTGCACGTTTCCGGCGCCGGCGACGAACTTCCGCCAGGCGGCCAGCGCGTTTCCCGGCTGTAACAGGCCCAGGGCGCGCGCAAAGTCGTTGCCGCTGCCGTGAGGTACGGGCAGCATGGGGATGCCACCGCGGGCCAGGTGAGGAAGCTGCCGATGGATGGTTCCGTCGCCGCCGAGGATCAGCGCAGCATCGGCGTTCTGCGGCGAATCGGCGACGGCAATCGGCACTCCGCACTCGCGGAATCGCCGCAATTCGTGCTCCATGGCGCCAGGCCCGAGGATGGCGACAGCCCGCATGGCCCGGCAAATCTACACCGCCGATGGCAGCCCGTCGAGGTCGCGCCACCGCCTCCACCTGGACGGTGCTAGACTAGGCGTCTGCCCATGAGCAACGACGGCAAGTCGCGTACCTTCCTGTGGATCGTGGTCGGCGGCGGGGCTTTCTTCCTGTTCCTGCTGGCGGTGTTCACGCTGGTGTACGTGAGTGTGAAGTCGGACGCCGACACGGGCTTTGCCGGGTTTGGCGATCGCATCGCGGTGGTGGACATTGAAGGCGTCCTCATCGATTCCAAGGCCACGGTGGAGCACATCAAGAAGTACGGCGACGATAGCTCCATCAAGGCCATCATCCTGCGGGTGAACACGCCCGGCGGTGGCGTGGCCGCCTCGCAGGAGATCCATGACGCCGTCAAGCGCGTGCGCGAAAAGAAGAAGAAGCGCATCGTAGCCTGGATCAGCACCGTGGGCGCGAGCGGCGGCTATTACATCGCCGTGGCCACCGACAAGGTCTACGCCAACCCGGGCTCGATCGTGGGCTCGGTGGGAGTCATCGCGCAGTACTACATCTATCCCGAGCTCATCAAGTGGCTGAAGTTGAAAGACATCACGCTCAAGACCGGCGAGTTCAAAGACACCGGCTCGCCCTCGCGCGACATCACCCCCGCCGAGCGCGAGTACCTGCAGAAACTGATGGACGACATGCAGGCTCAGTTCGTCCGGGCGGTGGCTGAGGGACGCAAGCTCAAGGAAGAAGAAGTGCGCGTTTTGGCCGATGGCCGGGTTTGGACCGGGCAGCAGGCCCTGCCCCTGAAGCTCGTGGACCAGTTGGGTGACTTCCAGGCCTGCGTGGACGACACCGCGAAAGCCGTGGGCATCGAGGGCGAGCCCACGCTAGTGCGGCCCATCAAGGAGCGGCGCACGTTGCTCGACGTGCTGTTCGGCGACGCCAGCGCCTGGTTCCCCGATCGCTCCAAGCTCATGGAAACGCACGTCGGTTTTTATTACCTGTGGAAGTAAAGCTGCGGTAGGATAGGCGCGCCGCGGGCTCCCCGCCCGCACCAAAACCCGCTGTCGGAGAGACACCCATGACCAAGGCGGACCTGATCGATCAAGTCTCGCAACTGGTGGAAGTGACGCGCAAAGACAGCGAAGTGATCGTGGAGACGATCTTTGACAGCATCGTGCGCTCGCTGCGCGCCGGTGACAAGATCGAGATCCGGGGCTTCGGCAGCTTCCGCACCCGCAAGCGCAAGCCCCGCGTCGGTCGTAACCCCAAGACCGGCGATCGCGTAGAGGTGCCGGCCAAGACCATTCCTTTCTTCAAGCCCAGCAAGGAACTGAAGGACCTCGTCAACAGCAAGTAGCTGCGCTTTTGGCTATTGGCCCTTGGCTCTTGGCCCTTTTGCATTTTTCATTTTGAATCTTGCATTCGAGCGCAGCCCGACCGCTCCCATCATCCGCCCTGTCTTGCCGCGCTCGCCGCGGTGGGAAAAGAGCAGGTCCACGCGGCAAGACGTGCACAGCGGCGAGGCCCAGATGTGGCGCGGCCGCAGTCCGGCGGCCACCAGTTGCCTGCGGTTGGCTCCCACCAGATCGAGATGGAGCTTGGGACCGAGCTCGCTGTGACCCGGCGCCCGCGCCGTCAGGAACAGCAGCGGATACTTCTCACGCACCGGATCGGACTCAGAAACCTCGTGGAACAGCGCGGCAGCGTAATCGAACTGTGCCTCGAAGCGCTCGCGCACCTCGCCTCCCACTTCGTAGCAGCAACCGTGGATGCCCGGTCCGATGGCGGCCACCAGCTTCCGCGGATCGCTTTGGTAGCGCTGGCGCATCATCCCCACGCCCTTTTCCACGATGCGCGCCAGCGTGCCGCGCCAGCCGGCATGAAAGACGCCGACGGCGTGATGCTCCGGGTCCGCCAGCAGAACGGGCAGGCAGTCAGCAGTCTGCACGGCAAGCACCAGGCCGGCAACGTCGGTGAGCAGGCCGTCGCCCACCAGCGGCGCGCTCGGGACGCGGTCCACGACGTGGATCACGTCGGAGTGCACCTGGCGCAAGGTGATCAGCGTGGGCTTGGCGCGGCCGCCGGACGGAAGCTCGGCCAGGAAGCGCCGCCGGTTCTTCTCCACCGCCGTGCGCGAATCTTCGGCGCCGAAGCCCAGATTGAGCGCTTTTCCGCCGAAGCGGCGCGAGACGCCTCCGCGTCGCGTGCTAAACCCGTGCAGCAGCCAGCGGAAGCGGGAGAGCGCAGGCGCGCGCAAGATCCGCGGGCGTTCCGTTCGGCGGGCGGCGGCCGGCACGCTTCCATTCTATCGGCCGACGCGGTTTGCCGCTGCCGTGCGCGTCCGCTATAGTCATGCCACGATGTACGCGGACTTCCACGCACGTGACCACTGGACCGGCGAGGACCGGCATTGCGTCTACAAGGCGCTCATCGTGGCCATCTCCACCCGCCATGCCGACGCCGTCGACATCAAGTTTCTGGTGAACGGGCGCCCGGTGTGGATCAGCCTGCCGCATCCCGCCTGGGTCGAGTACCGGAAGCGCACCGGCCAGGCCATCACCGACCCTCTGGCCGTCGCCATCGCCGGCCGGTTCCTGAAGCACGCTATCGAATCCGGTCTGGAGGGCGGCCGCGAGATGTACACCCTCAGCGTGGAAGAAACCCTGGATCACCTGGAGCAGGTACTGGCGGAAGCGGCTGTGACCGCGGCTGCGGGCTGAGATTGGCCGTCACGGGGGTCTTGTGACGCAGGCCACAGCGCCTTTGTGCTCAACGCGTTAGCGTGAGAGCGCGCCCGGATTGAAGGTCTCCGTACCGCGAAACTGGAATCCGGGCCTGCCCTTCAGGCAGAATTGATACTTTGGCCCAGGCCCAGGAGGCCTCGCATATGTCCGACGACGCCCTGATGAGCGCGATTGCCGCACTCGTCCACGGCAAGGATGTCCATCGCAACCTGCCGGCGGGTGCGCTCGTGGAGCACGCCATCCGGCGCAGCGAGGGTCGCCTGGCCTCGAACGGTTCCCTGGTTTCAGACACGGGCAAGCGCACCGGGCGCTCCCCCAAGGACAAGTTCACGGTCAAGGATGAGATCACCGCTGAGCGGGTGGACTGGGGCACGGTCAACCAGCCCTTCGATGCGGCCAGGTTCGATGCCCTGTGCGACCGCGCGGTGGACTACCTCGCGAACCGCACGTTGTATGTCCAGGACCTGTTCGCCGGCGCCGACCCCCTGTACCGCCTGCCCATCCGGATGATCAACGAACTGGCCTGGCACAACCTGTTCGTGCGGCAACTGTTCGTCCGGCCGTCGGCAGCGGAGCTGGTAGCCCACAAGCCGGAGTTCACGGTGATTTGCGCGCCCGAGTTCCATGCCCAGCCGGCGCGCGACGGCACCGGCTCGGAGGCGTTCATCGGAGTGAACTTCAAGCGCCAACTGGTGCTCATCTGCGGCACCAAGTACGCCGGCGAGATGAAGAAGTCCATCTTCAGCGTGATGAACTTCCTGCTGCCGCACCGCAACGTTTTTCCCATGCACTGCTCGGCGAACGTGGGCGCGGATGGCGTGACCGCGCTGTTCTTCGGACTCTCCGGGACGGGCAAAACTACCCTCTCGGCAGACCCCAGCCGCCGCCTCATCGGCGACGACGAGCACGGCTGGAGCGAGACCGGCGTTTTCAACTTCGAGGGCGGCTGCTACGCCAAGTGCATCCGGCTCTCGCGCGAGAATGAGCCGCAGATCTGGAACGCGCTGCGTTTCGGGGCGGTGCTGGAGAACGTGGTCATCTCGCCGGAAACGCATGTACCCGATTACAACGATGACCGGCTGACCGAGAACACCCGGGCCGCCTATCCTGTAGATTTCATCGATAACGCCTTGATTCCCGGCATTGGCGGACATCCCAAGCACGTGGTCTTTCTGACCGCAGACGCCTTTGGCGTCTTGCCGCCCATCTCGCGGCTGACTCCGGAACAGGCGATGTACCACTTCCTCTCCGGCTATACCGCCAAGGTGGCGGGGACGGAGGCGGGCGTGGGCTCCGAGCCACAAGCCACCTTCTCCACCTGCTTCGGCGCGCCCTTCTTGCCGCTGCGCCCCAAGGTGTACGCGGAGATGCTGGGCGACCGCCTGCGGCGCCATCAGGCGCAGTGCTGGCTGGTCAACACCGGATGGTTCGGGGGGCCGTTCGGCGTGGGCAAGCGCATGAACCTGCCCTACACGCGTGCCATGGTGCGGGCCGCCGTGGATGGACGCCTGGGAAAGGCCGAGTACGCCACGGAACCGGCCTTCGGACTGAGCATCCCGAAGTCCTGCCCGGACGTTCCGGCGGAACTGCTGAGCCCACGCAATGCCTGGCGGGACAAGGCTGCCTACGACACGCAGGTCGCCAACCTGGCGGAGCGCTTCGCCAAGAACTTCGAGCAGTTCGACGCGCCGGAAGCGGTGCGCGCCGCCGGGCCGGTGAAGGTAGCGGTCAGCGGCTAGCTAGTGCTGGTTTCCCGCTTCTGGTTTCTCGTGTTTCGCGCTTGAAGCTCGCGAGAAGCGGAACCGCTCGCGCCATGTTCTGCAGAAAAATCCGCGTCGAATACGAGGCCGAAGGCAAGCGCCAGCCGTGTCCGCTGAAGTGGCTGGACAGCTTCGCCATGCGCAACTTCACCAACTCGCCCGTCTTTGACGACACCCTTCCCATCGGCGATGGCCTGCTGGAGATCGGCGCACGAGTGCCCCTCGCGGAGTTGCGCGCTGCCATGGAAGACTGGTTCCGCAGGAAGGGCTACCTGCCAAGAGAAGCCGTGCTGATCGTAGCGGAGAAGTAGTTCTCAGTCCTTAATCCCGATTCGCTCTGTGTCTCTGTGCCTCTGTGGCTAATGCTAGCCCGGCGGTCGCGACCAGGGCGTGCCGGCGAGCGCGGTCTGCGGCTGGGCATCGCGAGCCACTTTCATCACCATCAAGACCTTGTCGTCCACGTGGGTGCCGCCCGCGGCGAACCGGTTCACTTCCTCGAGCACGCAATCCACGATGTCCTGGGCGCTCTTGGCGCGGTGGCGGGCCACGGCCTCGGCCAGGCGCTCGAACCCGAATTCTTCTTGCCGACTGTCCGTGGCTTCTAGGATGCCGTCGGTGCAGCACACCAACACGTCCCCGGGCTCGAGCTTTACCGAACCGCGCTCGTACTCAGCCTGCGGGAACAAACCCACAACCAGCCCGCCTTCTTCCAGCCGCTTGGACTCACCGGTCGCGCCGCGAATGAGCAGCGGCGGCACATGCCCGGCGTTGATGTAGTGCAGGCCGTTGCGCCGGGTATCCACCAATCCCAAAAAGATGCTGAGGTACTTGGTGGACTTGGCGTCGTGGTACATCATCTCGTTGAGCGAGAGCGTGAGCACTTCGAGCGAGTGCAGGTGCATCACCAGCGCGCGCAGCGTGGCCTGCAGATTGGACATCACCAGGGCGGAGGAAACGCCTTTGCCCTCCACGTCCGCCACCACCAGCAGCATGGACTGCGGTCCCAGGCTGAGGAAGTCGTAGTAGTCTCCGCCCACGGCGTAGCAAGGCTCATTGACCACGGCCAGGTCGAAGCCGGAAACCACCGGCGGAGACAGCGGCAGCAGATTCCGCTGGATCGACCGTGCCAATGCCAGTTCTTTTTCCAGGCGCTGCTTTTCGATGGACTCGCGGTGCAGGCGGGCGTTCTCCAGCGCCAGCGCCATGTGCCCGGAGAGCTTGGTGAGGAAGTCCTCGTCTTCCGGAGTGAACGGCCCGCCGGTGGTCTTGTTCAGCAACTGGATGATGCCCACGATCTCGCCGGTGTGGTGGCGGATGGGCAGGCAGAGCAGTGACTTGGTGCGGTAATGGAATTTCTGGTCGAAGCTGCTTTCGTGAAAGGCCAGCTTGTAAGCGTCTTCCGCGTTGACGGTCTCGCCCGTCTGGGCCACGCGGCCGGCCACGCCGCGGCCGAAGGGCATGCGAATCTCCTCGCGGTCCAGGCCCGAGGCCACAATGGACCACAGCTCCTGGTGAGGCTTGTCCACCAGAAAGACCGTCCCGCGGTCGGCTTGGGTCTCCTTGCGGGCGATGCTGAGGATCAGGTCGAGCAACTCGGCCAGGTCGAGGGTGGAATTCAGCAGGCGCGTGGCCTCAAACAGCAAGGAGAGCTGGGTGATGGCCTTGCGGCTTTCCTGAGCAGCCAGGGCTTCATGCACGCTGATGCCGGTGACCTCGGCGTAGAGCCGCCACCAGCGCAGCCGCTCTTCGTCCACCTCCGCGCGCGAGTAGCTGGCGATGACCCCCACCAGGCGGCCGCGGGCTTCGAGCGGATAGGCGGAGAGCCGGGTCAGGCCAGTGCGGCGGGCGAACTCCTGGTCATCGCCGCCGAAGCTGGCGACCTCCACGTTCTCGACGGTCTTGCGGGCGTCCGCCAGCTTGCCGATGGCGCCCTCCCCGGCGGGCGCGTAATCGTGGCGGTGGTGTCCGGGCTGGCCCGCGGCATGGGTCAGATAGGCGGACCGGGAAGGTTCGTCCCAAAGCCAAAGCTCGGAGCGTTCGGCATCGAACTCGGTGGCCAGTACGCTGGGGACCTGAGCCAGCACCTCGTCGGTGGACCGGGGCGTGGCGGCGCGCGTCATCACCGCCGCGAAGGCGGTGACATAATCCTTGGAGCCGGTTTCTCGGTTCTTGCCTTCAGCCGCGGTGGCGATCGCAGTTCCTCTCCTGGAGCCGCCTCCCAAAATGGGAGGCAGCGCGATGCTTCAATCCCCGGCGGTGTTCAGGCGCGTGAAAGGCGGCCGACGGGACTGATGGGCGTAACTATATGCGGCACGGGCGAGGGTTGCAAACATGGTAACGCCGGAGCAACCGGGCGCCCTTTACTTGTCGTACCGCAGCAGCGAGTACACGTCTTCGCCCTTGAGCTTCTCGCGGCCTTTGAGGAAGTCCAGCTCGACGACGAAGCCGACGCCGGCGATCTCGGCGCCCAGCGACTTGGCCAGGCCGACGCAGGCGCTGGCCGTGCCACCC
>DATIGQ010000157.1 GCA_035454605.1 Terriglobales bacterium | reverse complement strand
CTGATCGCCTTCTTCGTCTTCTGCGTGGCCATGGTGGCGGAAACCAACCGCGCCCCCTTCGACCTGCCGGAAGCCGAATCCGAACTCGTGGCGGGCTTCCACACCGAGTACAGCGGATTCCGCTGGTCGCTGTTCTTCCTGGCCGAATACGCCGCCATGATCGCGGTGTCGTCGGTGGCCACCACGTTGTGGCTGGGCGGCTGGCTGCGCCCCTTCAAGGGCGAGTGGTTAAGCGGCCCCACTTGGGACCTCGTGTTCTCGCTCTTTCCGGCGCTGACCTTTTTCGTGCTGGCCGCGCTGGCTTTCCTGGGCACCATCCGCATGCCCAAGCACCCGCTGTTCCGCCTGCAGACGCTCGGTCTGGGTGGCTTCGCCGCGCTGCTGGCAACCATCGGCGCGCTGCTGCTCGTGCCCCCTGTTCGCGACCGCGTGCAGGACATATACTGGTTTTCGCTGAAAGTCGCCTTCTTCATGTACCTCTACATCTGGTATCGCGGCACGTTTCCGCGGTACCGGTTCGACCAACTGATGAAGGTGGGATGGAAAGTGATGATTCCGCTGAGCCTGGCGGCGCTGATCCTGACCGCGCTGGTGGGAGTGCGGGCGGAAATCGCGGCGCAGGTAGGGAAGTGGCTGGGGTGACGCTGATGAATGTGAAGCGGCTGGCGCGCAAGATTTTCCTGGTAGACCTGCTGCAGGGTCTGGCGCTGACGTTCCGCTACCAGCATCCGAAAGAGGTCTACACCGAGCAGTATCCGCTGGAGCGCCCGCAGGTGGCGGAACGCTATCGCGGGGCGCCGCGGCTGAACGTGAACCCGGAGACGGACGAGACGCTGTGCATCGCCTGCGACCTGTGCGCGCTGGCGTGCCCCGAGCATCTGATCGTGGTGACCAGCGAGCGCAACGAGAAGACGCGGCGCAAGGAGCTCACGAACTTCACCTACGACCTGAGCCGCTGCATGTTCTGCGGGCTGTGTGAAGACGCCTGCCCGACCGACGCGCTGGAACTGACGCAGGATTTCGAACTGGCCAACTACACCCGCGAAGGCGCCATCTGGGACCGGCAGGCGCTGGAGCAGGGCCCCCAACCGACGGTGTACAGGAAGTGAGCGCAGAGCCCACCCGATGACGCCCGTCGCCACGACCTTCTTCTTCTACTTTCTGGCCGGACTCGCCGTGGTGAGCGCCATCCTGGTGGTGACGCAGCGCAACGCCGTGCACTCCGCCATCTCGCTGATCTTCACCCTGCTTTCCCTGGCCGGGCTCTACCTGATGCTGTACGCGCCGTTCGTGGCCGGCGTGCAGATCATCCTGTACGTGGGCGGCATCATGGTGCTGTTCCTGTTCGTCATCATGCTGGTGAGCCTGGAGAAAGCGCAGAAGGAAGAGCAGTTCAACCGCATGTGGCCGGTAGGACTGGTGGCCACGGCGCTGCTGGGCGCGCTGCTGCTGTTCGTCTATCTGAAGGACCGCGCGGCGTTTCCCGCCGCCACAGCGCACATTCCGGAAGGACAGAACACGCAACAGATCGGGCTGATGCTGTACGGGCAATACCTGCTGCCGTTCGAGATCGCATCGGTGCTGCTGCTGGTGGCGATCGTGGGCGCGGTGGTCATGGCGAAGAAGCGAATCTAGTACCGGGTAGCGAGTACCGAGATATGGGCGAGATCGGCACACTGCACTATCTGATCGTGGCGGCGATTCTGTTCGCCATCGGCACCATCGGCGTGCTGACGCGGCGCAACGTGGTGATCGTGCTGATGTCCATCGAACTGATCCTGAACGCGGTGAACCTGAACCTGGTGGCGTTCTCGCGAATGCACGGCCTTGAGGGCCAGGTGTTCTCCATCTTCGTGGTGGCGGACGCGGCGGCGGAAGCCGCCGTGGGCCTGGGCATCCTGATCGCGTTTTTCCGGAACAAGGAAACGATTAACGCCGACGAGATTGATTTGTTGAAGTGGTGAACGGCGAACAGAGCAATAAGCGATAGGCGGTAAGCAACAAGCCAAGAGCTAAAGGCCGAGAGCCAAAAGCGTGTTTTTCCTGGACTACATCTGGCTGATACCGTTGCTGCCGGCGCTGGGCGCGGCGGCGATGTTCTTCTTCGGGCGGAGGATCTCGAACCGCGCGGTGAGCATCGTGTGCGTGGGCTCGGTGGTACTGGCGTTCGCGCTGGCCTGCGGAGCCGTGTGGCAGTACACCGACTACGCCCATGCCCAGCCGGGCAAGCCGTTCGAGAAGATTCTGTTCACGTGGCTGGGGACGGGTACGGGGGAACTGGCCTACCTGGGCGCGGGGAATCACGTGGCCCACTTCCGCGCCGATGCCGGCTTTCTGCTCGATCCCCTCTCCAGCATCTGGCTGCTGTTCGTCACCGGCGTGGGCATGCTCATCCACATTTATTCGATCGGGTACATGGGGCACGAGGGCGGGTATTACCGCTTCTTCGGCTACCTGAACCTGTTCATGTTCTCCATGCTGACGCTCATCCTGGGGAACAACTACGCGGTGATGTTCGTGGGCTGGGAGGGCGTGGGCCTGTGCTCGTACCTGCTGATCGGTTTCTACTTCGACCGGCACTCGGCGACCACCGCGGCCAACAAGGCATTCATCGTGAACCGGGTGGGCGATGCGGCCTTCCTGCTGGGGATGTTCACCATCGCCTGGTACTTCGGCTCGGTGCAGTACACACGAGTGAATGAAATCATCCACGAAGGGGCGCGCAGCGGGGCGTTCCTTGCGGGCGATCCCATCATCACCATGGCGACGCTGTTGCTGTTCGTGGGAGCGTGCGGCAAGAGCGCGCAGTTGCCGCTCTACACCTGGCTGCCGGACGCCATGGAAGGCCCTACGCCGGTCTCGGCGCTGATCCATGCCGCCACCATGGTGACGGCAGGCGTGTACATGGTGGCGCGCTCCAACGCGCTCTTCCAGCTGGCGCCGGACTCGATGCGGGTGGTGGCGGTGGTGGGAGCGTTGACGGCGATCTTCGCGGCCACCATCGGGCTGGTGCAGAACGACATCAAGCGCGTGCTGGCGTACTCGACCGTCTCTCAATTGGGATACATGTTCCTGGCGCTGGGCGTCGGAGCGTTCGCCGCGGGCGTGTTCCACGTGTTCACGCACGCCTTCTTCAAGGCGCTGTTGTTCCTGGGCGCGGGCTCGGTGATCCACGCGCTCTCGGGCGAACAGGACCTGCGCAACATGGGCGCGCTCCAGGACAAGACGCCCACCACCTTCAAGACCATGCTGGTGGCAACGCTGGCCATCGCCGGCATTCCGCCGCTGGCGGGCTTTTTCTCCAAGGACGAGATCCTGTGGCAGGTGTGGGCGGCGCACCAGCCGGTGCTGTGGGGCCTGGGTTTTGTCACCGCTATCCTGACGGCGTTCTACATGTTCCGGCTCTTTTATCTCACGTTCTGGAGCCCGTCGCGGATGTCGCACGAGGTGGAGCATCACGCGCATGAGTCGCCGGCCTCCATGACCATGCCGCTGGTGATACTGGCGGCGGGGGCGGCGCTGGCAGGATTCCTCGGCGTGCCGGCGGCGCTGGGCGGGAGCAACCGCTTCGAGCACTTCCTGGCGCCGGTGTTCGAACCCGTGGGCGCGGCGGCGGAGGCTGGGCACAGTGGCGCGCACGATCCCATGGAATACGCGTTGATGTTCGCGTCGGTGGCGGCGGCCGGGGTGGGATGGTTCCTGGCCCGGCGCTTCTACTCGGGCGCAGGGAAGGATTACGCCGAGCCGATGGCGCAAGCAGCACCGCCGGTCTACCAGACGCTCTACAACAAGTATTGGGTGGATGAGCTGTACGACATGCTGTTTACCGGCCGCCGCAAGCTGGGGCCGGTGCGTTTGGGCGCGCTGGGCGTGGGCGAAGCTTCAGCGACGTTCGATTCGGTCGGCGTGGATGGTGTGGTGAACGGAACCGGCTGGCTGACGCGGGCTTCCGCCCGGGTGTCCATGTGGTGGGACACGTGGATCATCGACGGCTTGCTGGTGAATGGTCCGGCCATCGCCATGCGCCTGCTGTCCTATCCCACGCGGCTGTTCCAGTGGGGCCTGGTGCAGTGGTACGCGCTGGTGATGGTGGCGGGGCTGACGGGGATGATTCTGTACTACGTGAGGCGATGAAGACGAGTTGCGAGTATCGAGTACCGAGTTGCGAGCCAAACCATGACTGAAGGCTGGGTGTACCACCACATACTTTCGATCATCCTGTTCACGCCGCTGGTGGGGGCGCTGATCCTGCTGTTCGTCCCCAAGGAGAACGAGAAGGCGATCAAAGTGCTGGCCAACCTGTTCGCCTTCGCGGGCTTCCTGGTATCGCTGCCGCTGGTGCCGTGGTTTTGGGCGGTGCGCGGCGTGGCCGGGTTCCAGTTCGTGGAGGGAAGAGCGGCGAGCGCTGACTTCGCCGGCAATTGGATCCCCTCGATCGGCGCCAGCTACACGATCGGCATCGACGGTATCTCGTTCCTGCTGGTGATGCTGACCACGCTGCTGGGTTTCCTTTCCATCCTGTCGTCGTGGTCGGCGATCACGGAGCGAGTGAAGGAATACTACGTTTGGTTCCTGGTGCTGCAGACGGGGATGCTGGGCGTGTTCGTGGCGCTGGACTTCTTCCTGTTCTACGTGTTCTGGGAAGTGATGCTGGTGCCCATGTACCTGCTGATCGGGATCTGGGGCGGGCCGCGCAAGCTCTACGCCGCCATCAAGTTCTTCCTGTACACGCTGGTGGGATCGGTGCTGATGCTGCTGGGCATCCTCTACCTGTACTTCCACCACCAGCAGGTGGCGGGCTTCTACACCTTCGGGATCGAAGCCCTGTACCGCACCGCGCCGCAGATCCAGGGGCAGGCGGCGCTCTTCCTGTTCCTCGGCTTCTTCGTGGCCTTCGCCATCAAGGTGCCGATGGTCCCCTTCCACCCCTGGCTGCCGGACGCGCACGTGGAAGCGCCCACGGCGGGCTCGGTGATCCTGGCGGGCGTGCTGCTGAAGATGGGGACCTACGGACTGATCCGTTTCTCGCTGCCCATGTTCCCGGCGGTGGCCATGGACCAGAAAGTGCGTGGCTGGATGATCGGGCTCTCCATCATCGCCATCATCTACGGCGCGCTGGTCAGCCTGATGCAGAAGGACATGAAGAAGCTGGTGGCCTACTCCTCGGTCAGCCACCTGGGCTTTTGCACGCTGGGGATTTTCGCGCTGAACCCGCTGGGACTGAGCGGCAGCGTGCTGCAGCAGATCAACCACGGAATCTCGACCGGGGCGCTGTTCTTGATCGTGGGAGTGCTCTACGAGCGGCGGCACACGCGGGAGATCTCCGAGTACGGCGGCATCTCGCACGTGATGCCCTTGTACGCCACCATCACGCTGATCATGTTCATGTCGTCGCTGGGGCTGCCGCTGCTGAATGGGTTCATCGGGGAGTTCACCATCCTGCAGGGCGCCTACATGGAGAGCAAGGCGTGGGCGGCGTGGTCGGTGTGGGGCGTGGTGCTGGCGGCCGCCTATCTGCTGTGGCTCTACCAGCGAGTGTTCTTCGGCCCGGTGAACAATCCCAAGAACAAGGACTTGCCGGACCTCAACCTGCGGGAGCTGGTGACCTTCGCGCCGCTGGTGCTGCTGGCGTTCTGGATCGGGATCTATCCCAAGCCGTTCTTCGAGATTCTGGCGCCGCCGGTGAACAACATCGTGAGGGTGGTGCGGCCGGAGTATCCGCTGAAGCCGGCGGTGGTGGCGGGAGAGCTATCGAGCGATCAGGTGACCGGGTCGTCGGGTGATTGCCGGACTGCAGAATTGCGGAACTGCGAAATTGACGCAGAAGCAACCGCAAGATCCCTCGACTCGTCCGTCACGGCGGACGACCGCGCCAAAGGCGAGCGCGGAGGAAAGGCGATTGCGGCACTCGCTCAGGATGACAAGCGACGAGAGGGAGCGCGCTAGTGTCGGTGGTCTCCCAATTCTTCTCCAGTTCGGACTACGCGCTGGCGTTGCCCATGCTGCTGCTGGTGCTGTTCGGCTGCGGCATCCTGATGATCGACCTGCTGCTGCCCAGGGAGTGGAAGATCGCGAACGCGTACACGGCGGTGATCGGGCTGCTGTTCGCAGCGCTGGCGGTGTACAAGGTGCACGCCGCGTACCGGCTGGCGGAGGTGCAGAGCGGGGCGGTGTTGGACATCAGCGGGTTCGGCGGCATGGTGCTGTTCGACCGCTTCGCCATCTACTTCTTCTACCTGGTGCTGGCGGGCGCGCTGATCACAGTCCTGATGTCGGTGCGCTACCTGGAAGTGGAACGCGAGCACCACGGAGAGTATTACGCGCTGATGCTGTTTGCCGTGGTGGGCATGATGGGCATGGCCTGCGGCTACGACATCGTGCTGCTGTTCATCAGCCTGGAGACCATGGCCATCTCCACCTATGTGCTGGTGGGCTTCCTGCGCGGCGACCGCAGGTCGAACGAGGCGGCGCTGAAGTATTTGCTGCTGGGCGCGTTCTCTTCGGGAATCTTCGCCTACGGACTTTCGCTGCTGTACGGCCTGGCGGGCAGCACCAACCTGGGACAGATCGCCTTCCGGCTGGGCCAGCACATCGAGGCGCAGCCCAACGATCCGGTAGCCATCCTGGCGATGGTGACCACGTTGGCCGGATTGTTCTTCAAGATCGCGGCGGTGCCCTTCCACCAGTGGGCGCCGGACGCGTATGAGGGCGCGCCGACCACCATCACGGGATTCATGTCGGTGGCGGTGAAAGCGGCCTCGTGGGCGCTGCTGCTGCGCATCGTCCTCTACGGGATGGATGCGCTGCGTCCGCTGTATTTGCCGCTGCTGGTGTTCGTGGCCATCGCCACCATGACGGGCGGAAACCTGGCGGCGCTGACGCAGACCAACCTGAAGCGGCTGCTGGCGTACTCTTCCATCGCGCACGTGGGCTACATGCTGCTGGGGCTGGTGGCAGGAGACGCCAACAATCCGAGTCCTACGGGCATCAAGGGCATCCTGTTGTACCTGCTGGTCTACACCTTCATGAACCTGGGAGCCTTCGCGGTGATTACTTCGCTGCGGCGGCAGAACATCATCGGCGATGAAGTGGACGACATTGCCGGGCTGTACTTCAAGGCTCCTACATCGGCCGTGTTGATGTTCATCTTCATGCTGTCGCTCACCGGGATTCCGCCGCTGGCCGGGTTCTACGGGAAGTACTTCATCTTCCTGTCGCTCCTGGAGACGGGCAGCGCGGCCCACCCGCTGAACTTCTACCTGGCCGGGCTGGCGGTGTTCTACGTGGCGGTGTCGCTCTATTACTACCTGCGGATCGTCAATGCCATGTTCATGCGCGAGGCGGTGGACGCCGAGCCCGTGCACCTGGCGCCGGGCATAGGGCTGACGCTGGCCATCACCGGCCTGGCGACCGTGGGCATCGGCCTCTTCCCGGACTTCTTCATCCGCGCGGCAGAGTGGTCGCTGCGTTCGGGCGGGGGAGCGGCGATGATGGGATTCCTCCGGTAGGGCACGGCGTTCTCTTTCAGAGTCCGCGGTCATGGACGAAACCCGCCAACCTTCGGACCAGAAGCCAAACCAACAGAAGAAGAACATGTGGGTGCAAATGGCCCGCTACAGTCAGCTTGCGTTCGTGCTGCCGGCGGCGACCGTGGTGGGCTGGCTGGTAGGAGCGGCGCTGGATCGCTGGCTGGGCACCAAGTGGCTGTACCTGGTGGGCCTGTTGCTGGGAATCGCGGCAGGATTCGTCGAGTTGGTGCGCACGGTGAGCGCCCCGGACGACCGGCGGTAGAGTATGGCGATGGAGCAGCCCTCGGCGGAAGCCTTCTATGCGGCGGCATATCCGAGGATCGTTCGCTTCATGCTGGTGCTGGCGGCCTTGTTCGTGCCGCTGGGGTGGCTGTGGAAGGGCACTCCGTTCGCGCTGGGGTTCGCCGCCGGTTGCGCCATCGCGCTGGTGAATTTCCACTGGCTGAAGCAGACGGTAAGCGCCGTGGCCGACCGCATCACCGGCTCCGGCAAGGCGGAGCCGGCGCGCGGTGTGGTGGTGCGCTTCCTGCTGCGCTACGTCCTGTTGGCTGCGGGCGCGTATGTTATATTGAAAAGTTCCGCGCCCAGTGTTTACGGCCTTCTGGCAGGGCTGTTCCTGCCGGTAGGCGCGATCGCGTGTGAAGCTGCATATGAAACCTGGGTGGCGCTGCGCCGCGGAATCTGAGGCGATGTTTCCGAGACCTGCATGGCACTGATCGCGTTTTCCTCCGAGCTTCCCTTCACGGCCCTGATGAATAAGCTCTTTGGCGGCGTTGCCCTGTCTGTGATGGAGCAGGTGGGCGTACACGCGCATGACCCGGCGCATCCCATTCCGAACTGGATGGCGATGCAGTTCCTGGTGGCGGGCGTGCTGTTGTTGTTCTTCGCGTTCCTGCGCACACGGCTCTCGGTGGAGAAGCCGGGCGGGTGGCAGCACCTGCTCGAGGGCGTGCACACATTCATCCAGAACCAGAGCCGGGAAATCATTGGACATCACAGCGAAGCCTACACACCGTTCCTGGTGGCGCTGGGCCTGTTCATCTTCACGGCCAACATGGTGGGAGTGGTGCCCGGGTTCGAATCGCCGACGGCGAATCCTTCGGTGCCGCTGGGCTGTGCCGTTGCCGCCTTCGCGTATTACAACTGGCAGGGCGTCCGGAAGCAGGGAGTGGTGCACTACGCGGCGCATTTCGCGGGACCCTCGGACCCCAGCATGTCGCTGTTCATCCGGTTGCCGCTGGCGATCGTGATGGTGCCCATTGAAATCATCAGCCACTTGGCGCGCATGCTCTCACTCACCGTGCGTCTGTTCGCCAACATTTTCGCGGGCGACATGGTGACGCTGGTGTTCTTTTCGCTGGTCCCGGTCGGGGTCCCGGTGGCGTTCAACCTGCTGCACGTGGGCGTATCGTTCCTGCAGGCCTACATTTTCGTCCTGTTGACGACGGTGTATCTGGCGGGCGCCGTCGCCGAAGAGCATTGATGGCATTCATACCGGCTTGTTGGCCGCGAGCGTGAGGGCGTCTGCACGAGGAAGGCGCCAACCACCCACTGGCGGTAATTCATCCGAGGAGAAGCAACATGAGGAAACTGTCGTACGTGTTCATCACGCTGGCGCTGCTTACGTTGGCAACGCCGGCGTTCGCGCAAGAGGCAGGAGGCGCCGGCGGCGGGATGGGGTCGGCCAACTGGGTGGCCATCACATCGGGATTTGCCATGGCCATCGCATCGGCCGTCTGTGGGCTGGCGCAGGCAAAAGCCACCGCTGCGGCTTGCGAGGGGTTGGCGCGGAATCCGGCGGCTCGTCCCGGAATCCAGCTGGCGCTGATCCTGGGTCTGGCGCTGATTGAGTCGCTGGCGCTGTACACACTGGTCATCATCTTCGCCAAAGTCGCCTAGGCGAAGGAGCAAGTTCGGCCACCGATCGCGGGAAGCGGTCGGTGGCCTTCGTGTTTTCCGGAGCTGTGGGCGGGCCCGCGTTTGGTACGCGAGAGGGGCGCGATGGCTACAATAGGCGCCATGGCGGCGGCGCTGGAGTTCGAGGGAGTCACGAAGGAGTATCGCAGCCTCTTCGGCGGGAGATCGGTGCGCGCGCTGGACGATTTCTCCCTGCGCGTGGAGCAGGGTGAGATTTTCGGCTTCCTCGGTCCGAACGGAGCGGGGAAGACCACCGCCATGCACCTGGCCATGGGGTTCATGCGTCCGACCGGCGGCGCGGGACGAATCCTTGGAAAACCGTTCGGCCATGCGGCAACGCGGCAGCGCGTGGGCTTTTTGGCCGAGCACGTGGCGCTGTATCACCGTCCGGCGGAGAAGCTGGTGCGGTTCTACGGGAAGCTGAACGGGATGCGCGATCCGCAATTGAGAAAGCGGGCGCACGAGGCGCTGGAAAAGGTGGGGCTGGCGGATGAAGCGGATCGCAACGTGGGGCGATTTTCGCGTGGGATGCTGCAACGCGCGGGACTGGCACAGGCGCTGGTGAACGATCCGGACCTGCTGCTGCTGGATGAGCCCACGGCGGCGCTGGACCCGCTGGCGCGCATCGCGGTGCGGGAGCTGCTGCTGGCGGCACAGGCGGCAGGCAAGACCGTGTTCCTGAGTTCGCACCTGCTGTCTGAGGTCGAGCTGATTTCGACGCGAGTGGCGATTTTGCACAGGGGAAGAGTGCGGAGGACGGGCACGGTGCACGAGCTGCTGGAATCTCGTGCGGAGAGCGAGATCGTGGCCCGAGGTATCGATGCCGGCGCGTTCCCAGGCGCGGCCCTGCGGGATGGGCTGGCGACGTTCTCGGTGGCCGCGAGCGAGCAGCGGAAGGCGATTGAGCGGGTGTGGGCCGCGGGCGGCGAGGTGGTGAGCGTCAATCCGGTCAGGCAGACACTGGAAGAGATCTTCGTGGAGCTGACGAAGGAAGAATGAAGCCGCGAACTATGAACCGTGAACTACGAACCGAGGCCTGAGACCTAGGAACTGAGCCCATGATCGCTGTCCTGCTCATTGCCGGAAACCTGGTGCGCGAGCAGCGCTGGCCCACGCTGTTCCTGGTGCTGTGGTCGGGTGTGGTAGCGCTGGCGTTCACCTGGGGCGAAGAAGAACTGATTCAGAACGACTTCGTGTTCCTGCTCGGACAAGAAGCGCTGTATGCGGTGGCGTTCGCCACGTTCGTTGCCGCCTTCAGCGTGCACAACGAACGACGTTCACGGCGGATCCTGGCGGTGCTCTCGAAGGCCGTGGAGCGCAGGCAGTATCTGGCCGGGATGCTGCTTGGAGTGCTGCTGTGCTGCGCGGCGTATTGCGTTTCCATCGGGCTGAGCTCGCTGTGGATCGCGCGGAACATGGATGTACCCGGGTGGCAGTTCATCGTGCTGACCGCCGTCCTGCTGATGACCTGCGCGGTGGCGGCGGCGATTGCGCTGTTCTTCGCGACTTTTCTCGATCCGTTGCCGGCGACCGCCGCCACAGCGCTGGTGATCGCGGCACCCGCCGCGCTGGAGCGGATGCTGGGCGGAGCCTGGGCGAACGCTATCCCGGTGTATTCGCTTAGCGCCTCGGCCATGCGCTTTTCCTATGATCCGGCATGGAGTCCGGGGTGGGGCGGGGTCGCCGTAGCCGTGGTAGAGACGGTTGTGTTCTGGCTGGCGGCGTCATGGGTGTTTGAGCGGCGAGACATCGCCATGGCCGTGGAGTAACCGGCGAGCTAGAAGCGCAGGATATCGGCGGCGGAGCGGGCGGCGAAATCCAGCACGCGGCCGGGCAGGATGCCGAGGTAGAGAGTCGCAGCGGCCGTCAGCGTAAGCACGGCGGCCAGCGGCGCCGGGATGGTCAGAGCGGGCATGTCTTCGCGCGGATCGCGCATATACATCACCACGATCAGACGCAGGTAGTAGTAGGCCGCAATCGCGCTGTT
>DATIGQ010000156.1 GCA_035454605.1 Terriglobales bacterium | reverse complement strand
TGCGCTTCGAAGCTCCAGTTGTGCATAGGCAGCGGAAAGTCGTAGCGCACCAGGGGGATCTTGTACACCCGCGCCGCCTCCGTCAAGAGCGGTGCCGCCCGCCGGCAGTCCGGGCACTGCAGGTCTTCAAATACGACAATGGCGACTTTTGACCCCTTGGGCGGCTTCAGCGCCGCACTCACCGGCGTCACCGTGGCTTGTTGCGCCGCCGCGGCCACCGCCAGCGTCAGGGTCAGGATGAAAACTACGAGCCGTTGCTTCGGAACCATGCCTCTCGACCTCTCAGGATTTGGCGCAGGCAACGCTTCGCCCACACCCCTTTATACTAACGAGGATCCACGTTCGGCAGGATGAATTCTACTCAACTGTGAGATCTGAACGCCTTCAAAAGCGGAAAGTTGCAGCCGCCCCGGTCGCGGCCGGCATGCTTGCGGCCGGAGCCACCACGACTTCTCCACCATTCTTCAATGCCAACTCCGCCAGGTCGTCAAGCAGGTCATCGACTTGCGGATCTTTGAGATCATTGAGAGTAACGCGACCAGTCTCCGGGTCAACCCGTCCGGGAACCTGCCGCTCCGCTTCCACCAGCAGCGATCCAACCCGGCCGTGAACGGCAGCCTCAGCGATCGTTCCCAGGTCGTCCGATCCCAGTCCCTTCGCTTTAGCCTCTTCAAATTGCGCCGCCAGATCTCTCAGACGAGTGCGAAGCTGCGGCTCGATGATCTCCCACGTTCGTTCCCGCAACTGCTCGATACCGAGTGAAGCAGGGTCGATCTCAATTCCCTTGGGCAGCAGAAACGGGTTGTGGCTGACTTGGCGGAATGGCGTTTGGTACTGCCTAAGTGAGGCCAGAATCAGAGGCAGGCCGGACGGAGTGGAATGATGCTCTAGAATTGCCCGGTCAACGGCGCGGAAGAATCGTTCATCGTCGATTTCCAACGCGTCTTTCTTCGAACCGTGAGCGTGCCGCATGTTCGAGCCCAGAGCGGTTCCGCCGTAGGATGCAACGGTCTGATGGAGCTCCGTCAGTTCCTCCCCCAGCGCGTCCGTGATGGTACGGGGAACTCCCGCAGCCAACGCCACCTCGCCAAGGACGGAAAAATCGCCCTCGAAGAGCTTAATCTCCTGCCGGTTCAGGCATAGCACCTGATAGCGCCCGGCGGACTGCAGGATTCGCAGCAGTGGTTTCACGTGAAAGCTATTCGCCACGACAGCCAGCTCCCCTACCGGTCGTTGGAGGGTGAATACCCGGAACACACCCGGAGAGCCCAACACTGCCAGACCATCGGCGGTGTGATTCCAGAATTGCGTATCATGGGCCAGTTCCTGAAATGGAGCGAGCAGCTGGTCAACCTCCCTGGCCGAGTGTTGACGCAAGGATGCTTCGAGAGCCTTGAGCAGGTTCCGATAGCGTATGGGATCTTGCAGATTCTCCGGGTGGTGCCGGTGCGTTGGCTGATAGAGCGACAGGCACGGAGACTCGTGCTCTGCCAAGAGAAAGGCCAGGTCGTCTTGCATGAGAGATTTCAAGTTTTGTCTTCCATTCGCCCAAAGAGGGTTTCCAGTAGTCGGTGCAACTGCCCCGTCGCCCCTCTTACGGCCTCATCGAGCGTAGCGGCCTGATTGGACGCGGTAACAGGTTCGTGGTTGGCAGGGCGAGCTTCGATCAGGCAGCGCAGATCGCGGGTGCCGAACTTGGGACCATTCACATCGCTCAGGTGAACCTCCACACGCGTGATCCGCTGCTCAAATCGGCTCAACCCATTTCCCACTTCAGCTTTCACACTTCGTGATAATTCTTCATCGACGGAAACACTGCTGTCGCTGTTGATCTGAATCTTCACAAGAACCATTCCTCCTTCCTTCCCGGACACTGTACACCAAGAAAGCAAGCCTGCTACCACTCCCTGGAGCAACGTGGTAATGAAACTAATGGATGCATGCGGGCGGCGTCAGGTCACCTCGGCCCGGCGCCCGAGGCCTTCATTGGCGCGCGTCGTGCTTCCCGAACTTCCACGTGACCTGGACCTGTAGCCCCACTCCGGGCGTGGCCTGGGTCACTCCCAGCGGCACCCCCGCCTTGATCTCCCAGTTGTGGTTTGGCGTCAGGATCACCTCCGGCACGATGGCCAGCCGCGTCACTCCTTCGTGGAACTCGCGATCACCCACCACTTCCAGCACCGGCTGCATCCGCTTCGACGCGTGAAACATGGCCGCGAAACGGTAGAAAAACGTCTTCTCTTTCTCTTCGAAGCGCGCCACCGGTGTCTCGTAGCCCAGGTTGGTGTGGGTCCACAGCCGCCGCAGCAGGTGGGTGTCGATGTGAATGGCTGCGCCCAGTTCGTAGGCCCGCTCCGCCACCCGCTTGTCGCCCGTCGGCAGCGTGGCCTCGGGATTGATGGATACGGCAAACTTGCGGTGGCTTCCGCCCGCCAGAAGATAACGGTAGGCGATCTCGACATTTCCCGGTCGGATGTCGGTGCGGCCGTCCTCATCCCGCCGCGTCAGGGGAGTGGCGACGGAGAGCTGCATGCGTGGCGCAAAGCCCCATTCGAATTCCACCGGGACCACGTCATACACCGGCTCGTCGCGGAAATACTGCGCCCCGAACTGCAGGTTTCCGCTGCCGCGGGCAAAGGGCGCTGCAAATTCCGTGTTGATCGGTTCACTGTCGTGCGCGAACCCTTCCGTGCAGCAAAGCAGAAAGGCGATGACGCAGCATCGCCCGAAACACCGGCGCATGCTTCCTCCTTAGAACCAGCTCAGGTCTTGGATTTCAGCAGGAGGAAGTTGGGGGAGGTCCGCGTTCGGAGAGCAAGCGGGTCTCCGGCTCGGCGGGAGGCGTGGCCGGAATACCCACGTGGAGAGGTTCTTCGAGAAGCAGTGACCCGGCTAGCTGCAGCGCGGGCTCTATCGTTCCCACTGCCAGGGAAACGCAGCAGACATGGCAGCAGTGTTCGGAACGGTTCGGCTGGCTGGGCTGGTGGGACTCTTGCTCGTGCGGACATCCGGGGCCGGCCATTCCCGGCTCCGGTGCCGCCTGGGTGTTGGCGGGCGCAGCCGGAGGCGCCAGCAGCACCAGCGCCACGGGCACGAATAGCAGGATGGCCGTCAGCCGTCGCACACGCTCACCCGAAGAAAAGAGTTTACTCCAAAGCAGATTGCTTCCCGCCAAAAAGGTTACGCCGGACCACGGCGTTCGCAGTCCGGCGCGTCCCGGACACGGCGTCATAGTAGCGCCCGCCGCGGCGGGCGGTCGCGCGGGCATCCTGCCCGCGCCGCCACGTCACGAACCCGCCTACTTCATCTCCACGATGTCCTTCTCCAGCCCGCCGACTGCCGCCAGCACTTCGCCCTTTTCTTTGGCTGGCACCTGGAATTTGTCCAGCGTCGCCGTCAGCAGCTTCACCGACAGATCCCAGTCGGCTTTGCTGATCTTCAGGCCGGCGTGCGCGGTCTTCATGTCGCGGCCGTGGTAGGCGCACGGCCCGCCGGTGGCCTGGCACAGGAAGTCCACGATGTGCTGCCGCGTCTTGATCACCGAGCTGGTGCTCAGCCCCTGGAAGAAGCGGCCCATCTGCGGGTCGGTGGCCAGCCGGTTGAGAAAGTCGTCGGTCACGGCCGCCAGGGCGTCGTAGCCGCCCAGGCGTTTGTACAACGATTCGGTTTTCTGCTGTGGCGCCGCCACCGCCATCGTCGAACTTGCCAGCAGCACGCACAGCGCGAGTGTTACGGATCTCTTGAGCATGGAATCGCCTCCCTCCGGAATCCGGATTCCTACTCAGTACGAACCGGCCGCGCCGCCGGATTGTCCTGGGTTGAGCGGTATTTTTCCCGTGTGTTAGCATCGTCGTTTCCATAACCCTCCGGCCGCGGGCTTGTAGGACGCGGCCTCCTGCCAGCCCAAGTGCACCACAATCCAAGGGATGGCCGAAAAAGGAGCAGTTCGTGAAGGTCTACGAAACCGCCAACCTGCGCAATCTGGCCGTGGTGGGACACTCGCACGCCGGCAAGACCTCGCTGGTGGCTGCCATGCTGTACACCGCCGGCTCCACCCAGCGTCTCGGCCGCGTGGATGACGGCTCCACCGTCACCGACCACGACGAAGAGGAGACCGCCCGCCGGATGTCCATCTCCACCGGCGTGGCCTACGCCGAGTGGAACGGCGCCAAGCTCAACCTGCTGGACACGCCCGGCTTCAACATGTTCGTGCACGAGGCCAAGATCGCCCTCGCCCTGCCCGCCGAATCCGCCCTGGTCGTCGTGGATGGCGTGGCCGGGGTTGAGGTGGTCACCGAGCGTGTCTGGGCCTACACCGAGGAGTTCGGTCTGCCGCGCGCCATCGTGGCCACGCGCATGGATCGCGAGCGCGCCGATTCCACCCGCGTCCTCGAATCGCTCACCACCGCGTTCGGGCGCGCCGTCGTTCCCGTGCAGCTTCCCATCGGCAGCGAGAAAAGTCTCTCCGGCGTCGTGGACCTGGTCCGCATGAAGGCCTACACCTACGAACTGGGCGGCAACGGCAAAGGGAAAGAGGGTGACATCCCCGCCGCCATGGCGGAGGCCGCCAAAGCCGCGCACGAAAAGCTGGTGGAGTTGATCGCCGAAGGCAACGACGCGCTGCTCGAGGAATTCTTCGACAAGGGCACCATTTCCGACGAGCATCTCACCGGCGGCCTGCACGACGCTATCCGCGAACGCCGCATCGTCCCCGTCCTATTCGCTTCCGGCCTCGGCAACGTCGGCACCGACCGCATCCTCGACTTCGTCGCCGACTATCTGCCTTCGCCCGCCGAGCGCCCGCCCGTGCAATCCGCGGTCTCGAGCGGCAACGGCGAGCCCGCCACCCGCAAGATGGCCGACTCCGAGCCGCTCTCGTTCGCAGTCTTCAAGACGCTCGCCGACCCCTTCGCCGGTCGCATCACCTATTTCAAGATTGTCTCGGGCGTGCTTCAGTCCGAAGCCACGGTGCAGAACTTCACCCGCAACTCCAGTGAGAAGATGGCGCACATCTCAGTGATGCAGGGCAAAGAGGCCAAGGCCATCGCCTCGCTGCACGCCGGCGACGTCGGCGCCGTCGCCAAGCTGCGCGACACCTTCACCTTCGACACCTTGGGCGACAAGACCCATCCCATCCAGTACCCCAAGGTTTCGCTGCCCGAGCCCGCCGTCACTTTCGCCATCGAGCCCAAGAGCCGCGCCGACGAAGACAAGCTCTCCACCGGCATCCACAAGCTGCAGGAAGAAGACCTGATGATGCGCTTCTTCCGCGACCCCCAGACCAAGGAGTTCCTGCTGGCCGGCGCCGGTCAGCAGCACGTCGAGGTCATCGTCGCCAAGCTCAAGAAGCGTTACCACACCGAGGTCAACCTGAAGGCGCCCAAGGTGCCCTACCGCGAGACCATTCGCGCCAAGGCCGACGCCCACGGCCGCCACAAGAAGCAGACCGGTGGGCACGGCCAGTTCGGCGACTGCAAGATCAAGATGGAGCCCCTGCCCCGCGGCGGCAAGTTCGAGTTCGTCAACGAGATTTTCGGCGGCGCCATCCCCAAGAACTTCATTCCTGCCGTCGAGAAGGGCATCGTCGAAGCGGCCGAGCGCGGCTACCTCGCCGGTTTCCCGGTGGTGGATTTCCGCGTCATCCTCTACGACGGCTCCTACCACGACGTCGATTCCAACGAGCTTTCCTTCAAGGTTGCCGGCCGCCTGGCCTTCCGCAAGGCCATGGAGCAGGCCAAGCCCACGCTGCTCGAACCCATCATGAAGGTCGAGATCACCGTGCCCGACGAGTTCGCCGGCTCCATCATGGGCGACCTCAACTCGCGCCGCGGCCGCATCCAGGGCATGGACAACAAATCCGGCAAGACCATCGTCCGCGCCGAGTGCCCCATGGCCGAAATGCTCACCTACGGCACCGATCTCACTTCCATGACCCAGGGCCGCGGCTCCTTCACCATGGAGATGGACCACTACGACGTCGTTCCCGCCCAGCTCCAGGAAAAGATCATCACCCAGGCCAAGGCCGAGCGCGGCGAGATTAAGGAAGAAGAAGAATAGTGGTGGGCGCGAGTTCAACTCCCGTCAGGGAGGCCATTCGTTAGCCCAGCACGGCAGTGCTGGGTGACCAAAGGACAAATGTCCCGGGCCGTAGGCCCGACACCAACGAACTCTAGACTTTCCACACCCGCTCACCGTATGCTCTCCCTTCGCTTCGCCCTTACCGACAACTGACAACTGACCACTGATGTCGAATTCCCACCAGTACGAGCTGTGGGCCCAGAAGAAGGGACAATGGGGGATGGTGGGCTCGTTCCGCGAGTTCGAAGTCGCCTCCGCCGTCCTGCGCAACTACAAGTACCGCACCCGCCTGGTCCGCGTCGCCTACGAGAACGGCGCCCCCGTGCTCAAGGAAGTCATCGCCGAGGTCGGCGCCACCCGGCAAGAACCCTAGCCGCGGGTTCGCGCGGATGAACCCGAATTTCACCTCGATAACCAGCGCCCATACTTAGTCACCAGGAAGTCCTTAGGCAACGGCCCGATCTTCCCCGTGGCTGGATCGATCAGAAAGGTCGTCTCCTTTACCACGCAGTAAGGACCGTTCTCACCTTCGTCTATCTCGTCTGATGGAGGGTCAGCCCGAAACACAACCCGGGAATCTGCTGTGA